>NZ_JBJPHS010000072.1:0-34276 GCF_052939495.1 Phormidesmis sp. 146-12
TGTGGGGGATTTAGGGGGCTGAAGCCGATTGAAACGAAGCGAGTCACTCTCATCAAACTGACGTTAACAAAACTTCCAATTCTTAAAACACCAAACCCTTACCTATTTCTTCCTCCCTCCTCCCTCCTCCCTTCTTCCTATGTTTTCCGAATCTTATTATCTCATTCGCTTAAAATCCGATGGTAGCTATCTGGCAGCCCATCCAAATCTAGGAGAATCAGAGGCTCGATCGCCCCAAAATGGCTATATGCTGGTTTTCTCAGAACACTACGATGCGCTGAGTTATTTGAATAAACATGCGTCAGGAGTGAGCGATCGCTTCAGTGTCGAGTCGCTTCCCGGAACACAGGTCGATAAGGTGCTAAAACGCTGGGGCTTCAAAGGCCTTGGAGTGGTTCAAGATCCTTTATTGCCTCGCGTAGAATTTATGTCTAAAGGGTGAACTCCTCTCGATCCATCCTTCTTACGACAGGCAAATAATTAGACTCCAACAAAGCAAACTCACCCTAGATGTAGATGTGATGACGTGACGAATTCTGGGTAGATAGGGACAGTTAAAGTCCAATCTGTTCAGATTTAATCTGTCAGTCATTCAAACAATCTAATCGGAGGAAATTGTATGAAGTCTATTCTATCTACGCTACGGTTTGTGTTAATGACCTGTCTGTGTGCAGTATTACTATTTTCGTCCGTAGTGAACACGGCGAATGCGGCTCCTAACCCCAATCAACCGATTAAAGGCGAAGCGACCGAACCCGCCAAAACCTATGAGCGGACGGCTAAAGATGCCATCGATCGCGGCGGTTTACGTTCCATTGAGGAAGTGACCGAGAGAGCGCAAAATGGTGCCCCCAACGAAATCCAAGGAACCGCAGGCATCGAAGGCATGAAGCGCCCTTCTAACACAGATGCAAGCACGATCGAAGGGAGAATCAAGAATTCCTTAGAGAAAGCGCAGGACAAAGCAGGTGACACCGTTGAATCTGCTAAAAATGCCGTTCGCTAACGTGAGGAAGTAATTCTCAACTCGATCGAGCCACTTAAGCCACAAACTCTTTAAATCGCAAACTCTCAGGACTCAGGGGCAATCATTCTGTCCCTGTTTTTTGTTGGTCTGATTGAGAAGTCTACTAATCCTGAATTCTGACTGAGATGACGCTGGTGGTGAAATTGTAATTTGGGCCATCTAACTCAAGCGGCATTCCGACCTTTACTTTTTCGCCACCGAGGACGGGAGTTCGCTCTTTGGTCGCCCGATCTTCGGCAACTTGAGCATTGCTGCCTAGCGTCAAAATCATGTCGTTTGACAAAGCGGCTTCGGGTCGGGGGTCAGGCAGCGATTTGACCGAGCCATCAGGCTGAGGCACGATCGTATTGCGGGGCAAAAACTTCACCGACTTCAAAATGGCTTCCCCTGAAGGCTGCTTTCGCACCACAATGTTGGCTTTTTGCCCTTCTTTAATCAAATCTTTGGGGCTGACAGCGCTCAACCCTCTGACCATCACATCGACCTCCACTGCTTTACGAATGGCTCCTACTTGAGCGACTGAGCCAGACGTACCAGGGTAAAAAAAGATACCAAAAATAACCAGCAAAATGACCAGGGCCGCCCCTACATCTAGAATGCTGAGTTTGCCCAATAAGCGACCTTGAGAATCTAGAATAGCCATAAACAGTTCCAGTTGCGGTGATGAGCTTTGAAACGCGATTGAGCTTGAGCAATCCTCTGAGCAGATTTCTCGTTGCTGTTTTAGTTTAGACGAGCAATCTCAATGCTTGGTGGGCAGAGCAGTGCTGCGCCCATTCGTGACAGTCCAGATTACCATGACTGGTAGGGGTGATCACGATTAGAGGCTAGCTTCTCAACTCAATTTTTAATTGAAATTTTTCTTCGTCACGATCGCCTTTCCTGCAACCAAAATCCTGGAAAAATCGTCTCGTTTTTAAGCAGTCTTGTTTTGCGTCCCTGTGGAGCGACTCCAACTCTTTCTTACCCGACTTGGCACTATGTTAAACCCATCCTCTCAACCTTCCTTTAGCGCTTTGTGGCGAAAAACACGCCGTTGGTTTTACCCAGTTTTGTCTGTGACGATCGCGCTGGGGATTGCGATCGGTCAGCCGATGATGGCTCAAGCCTCTTGGCTCGATCTGCTGCGGGGCGGCGTTCAGGTGATTCAGGGCATTCAAATTACGAGAATGTCTGACGCTCAAGAAACAGAACTGGGCCAGCAAATTAATCGAGAGATTACGACCAAACAGGTCAGACTGATCCGAGATGCCCGCATCAATGATTATGTCAACCAGATTGGGCAACGATTGGCGGCTAAGAGTGAGCGTCCTAATCTGCGCTATACCTTTCAAGTGGTGGACGATAACGCCATTAATGCCTTTGCCACGATGGGCGGCTTTGTTTATGTTCACAAAGGTCTGCTGACAGCCGCCGACAACGAAGCGCAACTTGCCAGCGTCATGGGTCACGAGATTGGTCATATTACCGCCCGTCACGCCATCAAACAGATGGGAGAAACGATGAGAACGCGGGGCTTGTTAACCGCAACAGGAGCCGATCGCAGTCAGGCAATTAATATTGGGGTACAACTAGCGATGCGTCTGCCTCACAGCCGTCGAGCCGAGTTTGAAGCCGATCAGGTTGGGTTAAACATGCTGACTCGCGCTGGGTATGCTCCCTCTGAGATGGTGGCCTTTATGCAAAAGCTGGTGAGCGCTCGATCGACTCCCACGTTCTTGAGTACGCACCCTGCCGCCGCCGATCGCGTGGTTCGCTTAAAACAAATGGTGCAATCGGGTTCCGCTGGGGGCAAAGACGGACTCAACAGTGCCGAATACAAATCTAGAATCCAGGCGCTTCGGTAAACAATCCTTGCTGTGGTGGCTGAGGGGTCACTCAACCGATAAGCTGATTTGCATCTACAAAGAGGGTTTGCGATCGTGGCTCAGGTTGTTCTTGAAAATATCTACAAAAGTTTCCAGAAAGGGGCCCCAAAAGCACCCAAGGGGGAACCTGACTCTTCACGCCTCACGCCTCACGCCTCACCAACCGCCGTCTTGCGATCGATCAATTTGTCGGTGCAAGATGGCGAATTTATGGTGCTGGTGGGCCCGTCTGGATGCGGCAAAAGTACCCTACTGCGGCTGATTGCTGGATTGGAGGAGCTGACCGGGGGCACTATTCGAGTGGGCGATCGTCTGGTCAATGAGCTACCGCCCAAAGAGCGCGACATTGCAATGGTGTTTCAAAACTATGCGCTCTATCCCCATATGACGGTGTATGACAATTTGGCGTTTGGGCTGAGACGGACAGCGCTTGGTCAGACTTCTCAGAAAACGCACTCAAACTGGGGCGAAAATTTTTTGGTTGGGGCGACTCGTTCGTTGCCCAAGGGCTTGCGGTTTGTGTCCGATCGCGAACGGGCCGTTGAGCAACGAGTCAACATGGTGGCGCAGATGCTACAAATTCAGCCGTTGTTAGAACGTTTGCCCAAACAGCTTTCTGGCGGCCAAAAGCAACGAGTCGCCCTGGGTCGAGCGATGGCGCGCAATCCCCAGGTATTTTTGATGGATGAGCCGCTGTCTAATCTCGATGCCAAACTGCGGGCCGAAACTCGCGCTCAAATCGTCAAACTTCAACGTCAACTAGGCACGACGACGATCTATGTTACCCATGATCAAACCGAAGCAATGACGATGGGCGATCGCATTGCCGTCATGAATGCCGGACAAATTCAACAACTGGCTACGCCGCTCGAATTGTACAATCAGCCTGCCAATCGATTTGTTGCAGAGTTTATTGGATCGCCGCCGATGAACTTTTTGCCTGTGCAGGTCAAATTACCATTGCTGCTGAGTCATCCTCAATTTCGGCTCACGTTACCCGAAGTCTGGACAACAGCGTTGCAGTCCTATGATGGTCAGACGGTACTGTTGGGCATTCGTCCCGAACATTTGAGCGTCAGCCCTCCGGCTCCCAAAAATCTGCCCGTCAAAGTGGAACTGGTAGAAGCGTTGGGCAACGAAACCTTTTTATCGGTCAATCTGTCCGGGGATTTGCTGCAAGCCAGAGTAGAACCCGATCGCTCCGTCCGGTTGGGTGAAGATCTGTGGCTGGCGATCGCTCTTGATAAGATTCATCTTTTTGACTTTGAGACGGGTTTGGCGATTCGACCTTGAGCGGTTTGATCAGATAAAATCTATCCAAAAACTTTTGGGTCGTAAATTAGTAAACCCGGCGAATTAATTCGCGGCTATGAGAACAAAACCCGCCTTCGCGGGTTAAAACAACGTCAGTTCGATGAACGCTTCGCTTCGCTTTTAGATCCAGGAACGCCCCCTAAATCCCCCACGAGTGAGGGACTTTGAACCAGAATTCCTCTCTGAAAGTCCCCCAAAATTGGGGGGTTGGGGGGCAGAAGCCGTGAACAACGAAGCGAAAAAACTCTCATCGAATTCACGTTAAAACACGATTCTTCTCTTAAAGTCCCCCAAAATTGGCAGCTTGAAGGACAGAAGTCTAGAGCATCGGAGACTTCACCAAACTCACATTGAAAATTAGCCTGACTGCAACTGAGCATCTAAAGCTTTGTTGATACGATCGCGGGCTTCTTCTAAATGCGCTTTGGTGTAGATGTCTTGATCGTTAACTTTTCGCAGGGCGTGGCCGATCGATCCTTGAAGCTGTTTTAACTCATAGCGGGCAACGGTTCGAGCGTCTTCGGGCGCGTCCGCTTTTCGTAAAATTAGGGCGATCAGCGTGTTCATGTACTCTCGCTGAATGGCGCGACGCAGACCAGACAGTTTGAGCGTTCCCTCTGGTTTCATGACTTCGCCCCAAATGCTGGTTTGCAGAGAGTCAAACAGTTCGGGAATGGTCAGAGATTGACCCGGAGCGGTTTTGAGTTCACCATCGCGCAGACGAGCCAGACGCTGATATCCCAACAGATCGTAGAGCACGATCGTTTGCAAAAATAGAATATTGTCGTGAATCGGATAGTCTAAATTGGCAGACGGTTCGGTTCCCCAGTGACTCCAACGAGAGGGTGCCAGCTTATTCAAAAACTCAGGGGAGAATTGAAAGTTTGCTTCACTAAATACGTTCTTTCGCAGGCTGAGAAGGGCTTGACGCTGCTGTTCTACGGGCACAGGCTCTAGAGGCAGTCGTCCTTTTGCGTCGCCCGATCGATAGCGGTTAAAGTATTGTCCGCCCACATATTCGGTGAGAAACAAGGAGTATTGAAAGTAGTACTCAAAGACTGCGTTAAACGCGACGCGAACTTCATTAAAGCTTTCTCCTGCACTGGGATAGCGACGATCGACCTTCTTCCACATTTCGCGGGCGTTGTCGAGTTGCCACTGGGTGTAGGTGAGCAGATCGCCACTCATGTCAAATAGGTTGACCTTGGGATCGAGGAAAGTATAAGCGTCTTCGTCAGTGGCATAAGAAAGATCTGGGTCTGGGGCCCGCTGGGCAATTTTTTGCAGGTCGCGAGTTTCGGCTTGAGGAATTTTGGCATCCGTAGGCGTGTAACCGTAAGCGATCGCCCACTCGTCGTAGGGGCCAATCACGGGCGTAAAGTAGTGTCCCTGTTTGACTCCTTGAGGCGCAAGATTGACCGCGTTGTAGTCCATGACGGAGGCGACGAGTCCTTTTTGCTGCGTGATCGCTTTGTCGTTTAACTCATTGGGTTTGAGCATGGCGCTGCCGTGGAAGTTGTGCCGCAGACCGAGGGTGTGACCGATTTCGTGGGCGATCAACTCTCGGACAAATTGGTGAACGTATTCCTTCATTTCGGGACTGCTAGGCAAAACGTTTTGAAACATTGAGAGCGCCATGTTGCCCACCGCGAACTGTTTTGCGGTATCTACGCCATAACAGAGATCCTGATAGTTGCCCAGGTGAGAGCCAAAGCGTAGTTTGGGAGCCGTTTTTTGCGAAAGCTTGGGAGCATTGCGCTGGAGCGATCGGGCCGCCATGCCAAAATTACAGAGATTAGGATTTCCAGTCAGTTGAGCGGCAAAGGGAGCCGAGGTCATCTGATTTTGTTCGACTATCGTGCGGTAGTCTTCCTTCAAGGCGCGTACAAAGTCGGCTGAGACAATCACATCAGCATCCAGAATTTCGCCCGTCAGGGGATTGACACGAGACGGCCCCATCGCGAAAATCGCATCGGTCGAATTAAACCAGCGAATCGTGTTGTAACGCACGTCGGCCGGGTCCCAATCTGCTTTGTCGGGCATTTGTTTGACGACGATCGCATTTTGAAAGCCACTCTTCTCAAAGGCGCGATTCCACATCAAAACGCCTTCTTTGACGGCTTCTCGATGCTCAACCGGAACGGTGTTTTCGATCCAAAAAACGATCGGCTCTTTGGGGGGCGACAGGGCAGCTTTGGGGTCTTTTTTCTCTAGCTTCCAGCGGTTGATGTAGCGTACAAAGGATTGGCGCGGCGTGTCATCGGTTAGATCTTTAAAAGCCGTGATGAAATATCCCACCCGATCGTCGGCAAAGCGAGGCAGGTAGCCGTTATTTTCGGGCAGTTTTGACAGGCTATAGCGAACTCTCAAACTAAAGTCTCGGCTGTCGGGCAGCGATTGAATGTAAGGAGGCATTTGTGAACCGTCGCCGCCCCCTGAAAAACCATAAAACGACTCAATCTCCACATTTTGCGGAAAGGCTTTGACCTGACCAAAGTAGGATTTGCTGGCATCGATCGAGTAACTGCCTTGCAGCGAGTACGACAAGACGGGCATTAATCCAGGTAGGTCGCCCAACAAAAGGGGATTGAGTTCGACGAGCAGCGTTTTGCGTTGAGGGTGAATGCTACGAATCGGCAAAACTTCGAGAATAGAGTCGCTAAAGGAGCGATCGACCGATCGCCGCATCGGACTGCCTGCCTGAGCGCGAAAATAAGTGTTGGGAATGACAAACTGTAGCGAGTTATTGACGCGACGAAACGTAAACAGAAAATCACCCAGGGGCAACCCACTATAAATTCCTCGCTCTCCAATTCCCGATTCCAACGTCATGGTCGAGAGATAGTTGCGGTTTAGCTGATCGGGGGCGATTTCGGCGAAGAGTTTGCCCGATCGCTTGTTGTGGTAGAGCGGAAACAGCCCGTCAATGCGAGTTGCATCCTGAGTCACTTGAGCAAATGGCTTAAAGGATTTGTCTGACTCGTCATCGCTGGAGGATTTTGGGGAGGTTTCAGCGGGGGGCTTAGATTGTTGCGCGGTTGCAATCGTGGGCAATGGTCGATCGAGATAAATGGGCAGCAATACCAAACACAGCCCAAGCAAAAAAGCTAGAAAAATGGATCGTCGTTTCATTCTGTCGCAATGCACCATAGCAAGAAGTTTCGACTTGCACCCCGTCACACCAGGCTACTCAACGCTACCGTCGATCGGTAGAAATTATCGGAAGAACTTAATCTATTGTGAGCAATTCTTGAAATAAATGGGAATAGTCAAGGGTTTTAACTGATGTGAGTTCGTTGAGGTTAAAACTGATTTCAGTTTTCGGTGTCTAGGCTGTGTAGGACGGCCCATATCGCCATTGCTCTGAGGTAGTGACTGGCGCGAAACGTTTTGGCGGCTGTGATCGCTTCGGGCGTGCGGAACTGAAGACCATTGTCATAGATTTGTTGAACGACGGATTTGGTGAGGGTTAGTGCCTCGGTTTTCAGGTTCATTTGCACTAGGAAGGCGGCGAGTCCAAAGTTGATGCCTGTCCAAACTTCGAGCGGGTGGGTGGCGTTGGGGTTTTCGGGGGAACCGTTGGGACGAACGCCGTTGGCGGCACCGATCGGATGAGGCGGGCGTGAGGCGTGAGGCGGATCGGAGGTTTGGGTGATGTAGTCGTTGAATTTGAGGAAGCAGGCGTTGTAGATGGTTTTGAGGGCGGATTGGGCGCAGTCTGGGGGGACGACATCGGGGAGGTTGAGGAGGCGGGCGTAGAATTGGCCGCAAAGCTGGTCGGCCATTACGATGTCGGAACCGCTGTCACTGTCGAGTCGGTAGTATTCGCCGTTCCAGAGTTTTTCTTGGTAGAGGGGGCGCGATCGCTTCAGCCAATCTTCAAATGTGGCAACGGGGCGGGTGAGAATCTTGCCGATGGCGATCGCCGCTTCTAATGCTGCTATCCATAATCCGCCACAGTAGGCGCTGACTCCCTGTAGTCGCCAATCGTCAAAGGTTTGATCGGGGGCACCAGCGTTTTCGGGAAGGCCGTCGTCATCTAAATCGAAGGCTTTTAGGTAGTGCAGGGTTTGTACGATCGCTTCCCAACAGTCCGCCAAAAACTCAACGTCGGTGGCACCTGTCAGAGAGTAGTCTCGATAGACTTGCAACACAAAATCGGAACCCAAATCTTTCCACAAGTTGCAGTCCTGGTAGCTGGTGTAGTTGGTTTTTTCCCAGACGTGCTCGTTGGGCGCTCCCAAATCGTGGGGAGTCGCTCCGGCAGCTTTGCGAATCGCTAAAGGACTTTCTGACTTGAGGGTGTAATAGTAGCCAATCACGCGGGTCTTTTCATCACGGTTGGGAATCGCTCTGGCGAAGGCTCGAATCACTGATTTCTCTAACTCAGACCAGAGCATCAATAGCCCAAACGAACCGTATAGTCTCACGTCTAAGCTCTCATACCAGCGATAGTCGAGACATTCCAAAACAGCAAATTGACCGACGGGATCGCGTTCGTCTGCGGCACTCCAGAGCGTTCCTCCATCGGTCAGATCATAAAGCTCGTTGAATAACGCCATCTTCATCCAGTCGGGCAGGTCGGCGCGATCGAGAATCGGTTGTTGCCAGGTCTGGATCTTTTCTTGCCAGGTTCGATAATGCTTGAGGGCGGTGCGGGCGATCGTCCAGGCGTTGAGTCCGGTGCGGCCAAAAAAGTCGGTGTAGCGACGAAAATAATTCACGCCCTGAGCAAACTCCGTCACCGGAAAATCCCAACTCAGCACAAAGGGAATCTGTCGCGTCTGTCCTGGTTTTAATGTGAAACGAACGGCGATCGCGCCTCCGATGCGTTCTCTTTCTTTTGCGGGGGTTTCGTCGTCACGGTCTTGGAGCGATCCATTTTTTGAGAAGGTTTGCCACAGATCAGAGCCATCTCCAACGGGATTCCAGCGTGTGTCGTAAAAAACTTCTGTTAGATAAGGATTGAGCGGAGTCGCGATCGCCCACTGTCCGTCACCTTCACTCGGAAGAATGGTGGGATCTGCGTTCTGGTTGCTCATGACGATGCCGATTCGTTGCTCGTCTCCGGTCAGCGTGTTGAAGTTTCCGGCACTTTCTCCGAGGCGAGGCTGATACTCATAAACGGGACTGCCGTCATCGCGCACCACCACTTCCGGCGACTTGAGCGTATTGGTAAACCAGCCAACCATGTTCTCCCAGGTCAGCAAAATACTCAACGTGATCGGCTTGTCGGTGGGATTGTGAGCCGTCCATTCAAAAACGGCGATCGGGTAGCTCGTCTCTTGATAGTTGTGGGCAATGATGGGCGAAAATTGTTCACAAGTCAGCGTGGCTTGAAAAACATTTTCATAAGCAAACCAACTCCGAGGATACAGCGCGTGATAAGTCCCCGTTTCGGTCGTTGGATACGGTTGCCAGGTGCTTAAGGTGCCGTCTTCAGGAGATTGAGTCGAAAGGGCGTAGGTCTGCGTTTGGTCTTCAACTTGCTCAAAGACGCTGAACTGACAGGCGGGCATCGATCGAAACACATGTTCGCCGCCATCAATGTGCCAGAGATTGAAATCGCCGCCGTGCGATCGCCCAATACAACCCGCGCCAAATCCGCCCAGGGGCATTCCGTGCCAGGGCCCGTCGTCTAAATTGCTGGCATAGCGAACGGTGTAAGGCTTTTCCCAGGCCAGCCCGATCGCACGACTCCAGGCACAAGCAGGAATAACAGGCAGCTTCGTCATAAATTGGATCGCATTCGGCAATAGGAACTTTGACTAACTCCCCACCGCAAGGCGGATGAGGAATCTTCATGACTAGCTCCAAATCGGAAGCTTCAAAGGCGCTGTCAAAACACCTCTACTGATTCCTTCCAGCTTAAAGCCGAAAATTACCGCTACTTTTCGGATAATATTTGCTGCACCGTTGCAGTCCGCATTAATCCGCCATTCATTGCCAGCCCGATATAAGCCCCGCTTCACTCTGCGTCCTGACGGCTTCCATCCTTCGGGTTTTTCACCATATACGGGAAGCTCATCACGGTCTACAAAGCTGGCTTGTGAAGTGTACGATTCTTCAGTTTGGATGAACTGGATACCGTACTTTTCACAAAGCTGTTTGACACGTTCTTTGAGTCGAGCGTGAGGGATTTGAACATATTTTTGATTCGTCTGGCTCCCCATACTTGCAGAGTCTTTTTGTCCATCATTCCAGCCCCATACAACGGTTCCGATACCGTTGTGAAGGCAATGGTCAACAATCTTTTTGACAGTCTTGTTGACTGCATCGCGCATGACTCGATTTCGCTTTTCAGTGAGTCGAGCCAGCCGCTTCGACCAATAACCGTTTTCTTTGCCGACCATCAATTTTGCGACAGACTGGTTATACCACTGATTCATCGATTTGAGTTTGCGCCCATCAATCGAGAACGATGTTCCAACATTGGAAACGCACATCACCCAGTTATCCAGCCCTGGATCAACGCCCAAAACCTTAGCCTTATCTAAGTTGGCTTTGACTGCCCCAACAGGGTATACAAACTCAGCATAAAACTCACCATTGCGGGGTAGAATTCTCACTTCTCGCAATGCCGCAAAATCCAAGTTCGATGGCATGGGCAGGAAGAACTCGGACATCCCGAACCATGCCTTTACTTTCAGTCCTAGCGGGAACCGAATCTGACCATTCACAAGCTTCAAGGCTTGTTTAGGATATGCCACCAAGTGCATTCCGGGTTTGCGGTACTTCGGAAATTTTGGCCTGTCTTTCAACTCACCCTGCCAAAACAGTTTGATTAGTTCTGAGAAAGACTTGACCGACTCACCGACCGCCCCGCAGGTTTGCTGTGCTGCCTGAGCGCACATTGCCGCAAAGTGAGGATGAGATCCGAGTTCTTTGTTGAGGTCAAACGATGTCACATACCGTTTCGTTTTGAAGTAGATCTGACGAGCATAGTAAACCGCGCAGTTGTGCAGCTTATTTGATTCAGCACAGAGATACTCTAAGACTGCTTTAAGTTCTGAGTCTGGAGAAATGAGGTTTTGCTGTACGCCTAGCTGCTTTTTAGGTTTTCCCATTGAGTTAGAATCTCTAAACCTGTTTGCAATTAGCAAGTTCGACCGAGCTTGATTGACTCACCCGCAATGTGTGACTACAATCAGTCTACCATAACTTTAGAGATTGACCAGCAATGACCACAACCGTCTTAAGAAAAGGAGCACACGTCGTTTTTTCAATTCACCTGCACGTAACGTTAGTGACTAAATACCGTCGTAAGGCTTTGACAGTATCAATGTTGGAGACAGTGAAGAAGGTTGCAACACGAGTTCTAGAGGCAAATCAAAGCTCGTTGACGGAGTTTGGTGGTGAGCCTGACCATTGCCACTTATTGATTGATTTACACCCTGACAACAATATTTCTGATTTGGTAGGGTCGCTTAAATCTGCTACTTCCCGGATTGTTCGTAAAGCTTATCCGTCTGAGGTCAGCCAGTTTTACGGTAAGGACAAAGGGTTTTGGCACGATGGGAAATGCATCATCAGTTGTGGTGGTGCACCACTAGAAGTTATAAAACAGTATGTAGAGAGTCAGGCGGGTGGCAGGCATGGTTGATGGTTCGTCTCCGCTTCGCGACGACTCACCGCCTTATATCCCCGACTTAAAAAGATGGGGTACTACGGCGTTCTTTGATAGCGTCTGTGCGTCACAAAACGGGATACGATCGAGAGCTAATGCTAATTTGCTAAAGTTCTTTTGCTTCGGTGTTGAGATCTTCTGCCTCCCAACCCCCAATTCTAGGGGACTTGTAAGAGAAGAGTTCTGGTTCAAAGTCTCTCACTTGTAGGGGATTTAGGTAGTCCAAAGTCTGTAACCGCAGCGAGAAAGCTCCTTGAATTGGCGTTAGCTTACGGTTCATCATCTGACTCAAATTATGGGACTCAAAATTATTGAAAACTTCGACAGCAGTTTCTCGCTAGAGCCTGACGTTAAAGCCAATTTGTTTGAGTGTTTGAATAGCGCCGCTTTTCTCGAACAGATTGCCAATACGTTGCAGTGTAGTCGTGTCGAATTCACTGAGTTACTGTTTCAGCCTGTGCCTTACAGTACAGCAACGCCTAAAGGAATGCCTGCTGAGTTTGAGAAGTTTCAAAATTCTTTGGAGTATGCGATCGTTAACGTTCCGCCCAATTTTATGTTCAAGGCAAAGGTGTTTAAACCCAGCCGTCTTTGTGCAATTTATCGAAAAATCAGTTAGAAAATCAGCAGTTAGATTCCAATGTCTGAAACTCCTTCTTTAGCTAGTTTAGAATTCATTTCTTACGTCAATGATGCGGGTCAACTGCCCGAAGAATTTCAGGGAAAAGTCGGCGTTTATGCCATTTTTGATGATGAAAAAGTTCTGCAATTTATTGGGTTTTCTCGCGACGTTTTTTTGAGTTTGAGACAACATTTAGTCAGACAACCCGAACACTGCTATTGGGTAAAAGTGAAGACGGTCGATCGCCCCAGCCGCACAATTCTTCAAGAAATTCGAGAGGCGTGGATTGCTGAAAACGGAGCGGCTCCGATCGGTGACGACGCAACCTGGAACCAGCCGATCGACGTTAAAGCCTTGATGACAGATGCCGAAAAAGCGAATTACGCTGACCCCTATCACGATGAAGTTGCCCAGGTCAAAATTCTCAAAAATGTGGCGCGACGCATTGAAGCTGGGATCTTGGAAGGACTGCGATCGCGCGGAGTCAAAGCCGATTTGCGCTTTAATCCCAAACTCAAAGAAGAAGGGTTATTAGATTTGAAGTAATGTCGTTTGATCTGCCTAAATCAAAGCGTAATTAGAGGATATTGTAGAGATCAGCCCTGCATGATTTTCGATTAGTTTCTGAAGTTTGTAACTCGGTGATCAGGGGATTTGATTGTTTTGAAATGCTTAGTGGGGATGAAAGGAGTGATCGAACCCAAAATCCTCATTCCTGTAAAAACTGCCGCAAAATTTACTTGACGCGGGGCAAAATTCCAGATATTCTCTCAAATCAAGGACATCTTTTCGTCACGGGAAGGCTGTCTGGTCGCCCAAAAAATCTAGTCTGTCGCTACCCAAGGCTGTTACAGCAACCAAGGGCAGCTAACCCACGAGACTGACTGAGACAGTCCAGAGGGCTAATGGAGGATTTTATCACTCCTTTGGCCGCTCCGGCTTGCGATGTTCGTCGGGGCGGCTAGTTTTTTGGGTTTCTTCGGAAACTTAAAATTGGAGTACCTATCATGGCAGAGCGTCTTTTGAACGCTGGCTTTTGGCTGTGCGATTTCGCCTATGCATTTCTAGAATTGATTCAACGTCGTTTCCTTCCCGATACCATTCCCCGTTTCACAATTACTTCGCTTCGCATTCCGCTTCAGGATCTTTTACCTGACGTTGCCATTCCTCATTCTGATGAGTTTGAAATCCTGCGGGTGTTAATTATCGGTTCCTCAGACGGGGTAATGGAGACGATTCAAAACCTCCACGTTCGACGATTTGCGAATGCTACGGACTGGAGTCCTTTGCTGCCTGCGCCCTCGTTTGGCGAAGTGATGAGCATTCTCACCCGACAGCGCCGCAAATTGGCTGATGGAGGACTTTCGGATTAACGTCAGTTCGATAGAATTTTTCGCTTCGTTATTTTGCACTTCTGCCCCCCAACCCGCCAATTTTGGGGGACTTTAAGACAAGACTTCCAGTTCAAAGTCCCTTACTTGTGGGGGATTTGGGGGCGTTCCCGAATTTGCAGTCGGAGCGAAGTATTTCGTCGAATTCACGTCGGATTAGAGTTCTCGTTCAAAGTCCCTCACTGTCCGGGAATTTATGGGGCTGACCGGATTGGCAAACGTCGTAAGTTGGAGCGATCGGGTTCCTTCGCTTCGTTGATCTCATCTTCTGCCCCCCAGGCTGCCAACTCTGAGGGACTTTTCACTCTTCAAACTTGGCTATTCGCCGCTTCCAAATCGGTAGCCTTTGCCGTAGACGGTTGAGATGAGGGGCATTTCTCCGGCGACTTCGATCTTGCGACGCAGGAGGCGGATTTGAGCAGCCAGGGCGTTACTGGTGGGTTTTTCGCCGTCGCTCCAGAGATGCTGATAAATTTGGTCATGAGTGAGAAGCTGATTGGGTTGACCCATCAGGTATTCAAGGAGTTGACTTTCTTTTTCGGAAAGCTCGATCGCTCGTCCGTTTCGATAAGCGATCTGGTTTTGCAAATCTAATTCCAGGTCGTCCACTCGTAAGCGTTGCGTCGGAGTTGATTCCTGAACCACGGGCCGCCGCAACAATGCCCTGACTCGTGCCAGCAATTCTCGCAGTTCAAACGGTTTGATCAAATAGTCATCGGCCCCGGCATCCAATCCCAACACGCGATCGTCGATCGTATCTTTGGCCGTCAAAAACAAAACAGGTGTCGTGTCCCCGTTTGAGCGCAACTGCTGACAGATTTCTAGCCCCGATCGTTTGGGCATCATCCAATCCAGAATCAGCAGATCGTATTGAGTTTCAGTCGCCAATTGGGTACCGCGATCGCCATCGTAAGCCACATCCACTTGATAGCCTTCACGAGCCAGCACTCGACTCAAAGGGTCAGCCATTTCGATTTCATCGTCAACAAGCAGAATTCGCATGGGGAAGGGAGGAGTGGGGTGTGGGGTGTGGGGTGTGGGATGTCGAGGGAAATTAGGCGATCGTTCACACAACCCCCTATCTTTAATATTTAAGGCTTATCCTGATCTTCGGATAGATTGGGTCTTTTTTCATCCCTCCTCCCTCCTCCCTCCTCCCTCCTCCCTCCTCCCTCCTCCCTTCCTATGCTCACCGTCGCCATTCCCAAAGGTGGTTTGCTTAAAGACAGCATTCGCCTTCTACAATCTGTTGGACTTGACTTTAGTGCCTTTCTCGAACCGGGCAACCGTCAATTGCAAATTACTGACCCCAGCAACACCGCCAAAGCCTTACTAGTCAGAAACTCAGATGTCCCGGTGTATGTCGAATATGGGCAAGCACAACTCGGTATTGTCGGCTATGACGTGCTGCGAGAAAAAGCTGCCAATGTTGCTCAATTGGTCGATTTGGGGTTTGGGCCCTGTCGATTGTCAGTCGCCGTGAAAGCCAGTAGCCCCTATCGATCGCCCCTCGAACTCCCACTCCACGGTCGAGTCGCTTCTAAGTTTGTCCACTGTGCCCGCGAATATTTTCAATCGTTGGATCTGCCTGTCGAAATCATTCCATTAGCTGGCTCGGTCGAGTTGGGCCCGATTACCGGAATGTCAGAAGCGATCGTCGATCTGGTGGCCACAGGCAACACGCTGCGAGAAAATGGATTGATCGAAATTGATGTGCTGTTTCAAAGTACGGCCCGGCTGATTGCTCATCCTCTTAGCTATCGGCTTGATACGTATGGACTGCATGACTATGTAAATCAGATGCGTCAGACCGTCAGCCAGGTAGCGACCTGATACTCACCATCGATTATTCGCTATCCTTAAGCTTGTCCGACTTGCGCGCTACCATGACCCAACCGACCTCGATCGACACTCGCCGACCCAAAGAAACTGACTGGCGATTATTTCTGCGACTGGTGCCCTACGCTCGTCGGAATATGCGGTTGTTGTTGTGGTCGCTGGTGTTTTTGGTGCCGTCGGCGATCGCCACGACCCTTCAGCCCATTCTCATCGGTCAAGCCGTTTCTTTGCTACGACGAGAACCGACCACGTTTGGATTTTTGCAGGGGCGATCGCTTTCAGAAGGACTCAATATTCTCACAGGGCTGTTGTTGTTAACGATGGTGTCTCGATTGGTGTTAGATGCCACTCAAGGTTATCTAGTCCAAAAAGTGGGGCAACGCATTACCGCCAGCATTCGCAATGATTTGTTTGATCACGTTACGTCTCTCGCGGTTCGCTTTTTCGATCGTACGCCCGTTGGTCGATTAATTACTCGGCTCACCAGTGATGTCGAAGCGTTGGGCGAAGTGTTTTCGACGGGCGCGATCGGGGTTGTCAGCGATTTGTTTTCGATGTTGGTGATCACGGTAACGATGTTTACGATTCAGTGGCAGTTAGCGACATTGTTACTGTTGATGTTGTTGCCTGTGACTGCATTGATTGTTTACTTTCAGCAGCAGTTTCGCAAAGCTAACTACAAAGCGCGAGAAGAGTTATCCGTTCTCAACTCCATGCTGCAAGAAAACATCACAGGCATCGGCGTTGTGCAGCTATTTCGTCGAGAACAGTTTAATAGTGAAATCTTTCGCAAGACCAACCTGAAATATATCAAAGAAGTCGATCGCACGATTTTTCACGATTCTGCTGTCTCAGCGACTTTGGAATGGGTGTCTCTGGTGGCGATCGGCGGCGTTCTCTGCATCGGTGGCTGGCTGGTCATGGACAAGACCATCAGTTTCGGCATTCTTTCCACCTTCATTCTGTTTGCCCAACGCCTCTTTGATCCCTTGCGTCAGTTTGCCGAAAAATTCACCGCCATCCAAGCTGGATTTACTGCCATCGAGCGAGTCAGCGAAATTTTGAACGAACCGATCGAGATCCGCGATCCAGAAACTCACCCCTCCTCCCTCCTCCCTCCTCCCTCCTCCCTCCCCTCTTCCTCCCCCGGAGAAATCCGCTTTGATCACGTCTGGTTTGCCTACAAGTCTGACGAATATGTGCTTCAAGATTTGGACTTTGTGATTCGTCCTGGTGAGAAGGTCGCCTTAGTTGGGCCAACCGGAGCCGGGAAAAGTTCGATTATCCGCTTGCTCAGTCGCCTCTATGAACCCACCAAAGGGCGCATTCTATTGGACGGAATTGACATTCGCAACTTGCGCCAAGCCGAACTGAGACGAAAAATGGCCGTAATTCTACAGGACGGCTTTTTGTTTGCAGGCGATGTCAAAAGCAACATTACCCTCGGCGAAACCTACAGCTTTGACGAAATCCGAACCGCCGCCGAAAGTACCAACGTCGCTACCCTAATCGAACGCTTGCCCCAGGGCTACAACACCATGCTGCGCGAACGAGGCACCAACCTATCCGGAGGCCAAAAACAACTCCTCGCCTTTGCCCGCGCCGCCATCCGCAATCCTCCGATTTTGGTACTTGACGAAGCCACCGCCAGCCTCGATGTCGGCACCGAATCTCTCATCCAAGAAGCCTTAGAACGCCTGCTAGAACACCGCACCGCCATCATTATCGCCCACCGACTTTCGACTATTCGCAACGTCGATCGCATCATGGTCTTAAAGCGAGGGCAACTGGTCGAGTCAGGCACTCATGATGAATTGCTGAGTCAGGGCGGACTCTATGCCAGTCTTTATCAGCTACAAATGTTAGGTGAATAGGATTTAGCGAGGCACTCTTTCTGCTGAAATCGAAGTTTTAACCTGCGTTGTCTTCATGGGCAAACTAGAAGGCTGAAGGTCTGAATTCTCACGCTCCGACAGATCACGATCGAGCCAATGGTTTGGATGTGACGACAACCTCAAAATCGTCTGCTCTGAGCTTTGATAGGTTCTATTCAAAACAGAATCCGTCTGCGAAGGCGGCTCACTCAACTGAGAAGACGAAAGCCCAATCCTCCATAACGGCTGGGAAGAAGAAGCCTCGATCGCAACCAGCGCCCCGATCGAGGCTGCCCAACTGCCCAGAGCGCAGACCGTTAACCATTTTTCGATTCTTTTGTTCATCCCTAGACTCCACGAACTGGAATGGCAGCAACTTTTGCGGGGGGTTCCTGGGGGCATCAGGGGCGTTGCGTTAGAAGAATGCTTCATGAAGATTTGACTCTTAATCAGCAATTTCTCTTAATTTCCATCTAAGCCTGTCTGGGAAAACACGGGCAGTAGGAGTGTGCCACATAAATTCTTCACGACTTTGACAACGAATCAGGAGAAAATCACGACAATCGCCTCTACTCAGGTAGTATATCTTTTCCCTGACTGGAGAAGCCTCATCATTTGTTCCCCGTCAACCGCTAAATGTCGTATCGAGTTGTGAAGTTTGGCTGAAGTAGAATTTTTGGGCTGACGAGACGTTAGCAGCCTCCAATTTGTCCTCGCTTGCCAGAGTCGGCGATCGGCAGTGTCTCTGGATCAATGCCGCCAAACTCTATCCTCTGCCAGGGTGCTCGACTGCGACGAGGAATTTTCTGATCCTGAGTGGGCACTTGAATCGAGTAATCTAATTCGTTAGCCTGCAAAGACTGATTTTGAATCTTTTCTAATGTGATGCTTTTGAGCCATTCTGGATCGACGTGATGAAACGATTCGTCTGACATTTAAGAAACCTCAATCCGATCATTGGATAAAGGATGACTACAAGGGCGATCGGCTAAGTTTCTCACAGTTTTTTGAATCGCCTGAAATCGATCATTGCTAGAGCAAGTTCTGTTATTTTTAGCAGGTGCTTCTACACCGATCGCGCCTTCTCTGTTTTACTCTACCGATTTGTTGAGTAATGCCTGAAAACGATCGTCTTCCCGAATCCCATCAAAGTCAGCATCGGTTTTTGCCATCTCACGATATTTGGGGTCGAGAGCGATCGAATTCAGCGGTCAAAGGCGATGCTTTTCAACCTAGAGTCAGAATCTCGGCTGAAAAATCTACAACCAATCGTCTTGTTCTCAACCAGGGGATGCCAATGAGAACTTGCTGAAATGCTGAACCGACGACCACTGGAATTGTAAATTCTTGCCGATCGACTGAGATTTTACCCAAATAAGTTGGCAGAATGGTTTCTCCTTGAGCGGTTTCAACTTGGCGGGTGCCATAGAAAGACCAATCAAAGGCTTCCAAGTCCTGCTCGTTAATCGCTAACCACTCTGTCGAGCCTGTATCTAGCAGTGCATTAACTGCAAACCTTTCACCGTTTGTTGCAATCAGTTCAACCTCAAAAAATAACTGTCCAAGTTCGTCAAATTCACCTTGGATCATACTCGTCCACACAGCCCGGTTTCATTGAGGCGAAAGATGGCAAACGGGACTTGAGGATGTTTTTCTCTGGCTTTAGTGAGGGCAGCGATCTCGTCTTGATCGACAAAGTAATCTCCGCTTTCTGGCTCGATCAGGATGAACCAGTTGTGATGATTTTGCACGAGTTCGGAAGGCAAGTTTTCAAAAATGGCGCGTCCTCGTTGATGCAGGTCTGCAAGGGGGATCGCTTGTTCTGACAAATGGCTCTGACTCATAACGACCTCTCAATCTCCATTCAGTCTACTTCTTTGAGCAATTCCTGAAATCGATCGTCGCTGCGAATCCCAAACCTTGAAGTTAGAACAGAGTGAGTATTCCAGCATTTGCATTTTCATTCAAGGACTGAATGATATCGAAGTGCGACCCCTCGCGGGTAACTCGAAGAGATCGCAACATAGTGTCAATTTCGCGAGTCGAACAGTTTCCCCGACGAATCCACACAACTTTAGGTGGGAAGCCTCGAATCAAGCTGATCTCATTAAAGTCTGCGTCTCTGGTCACGATGATGAAGTCATGCTGTTGAGCATACGTCCACAAGATTAAATCGTCTGACTGATCAAGCCCAATTTCATAAACGTGTTTTGAATCTGGGTATAAGTCTGCGAGACGATCGACCAGGCGAGGCGATAGGTTCTGGTCATACAAAAGTTTCATGCTTGGGCGACGAGGGTTTGTCTTTCTCGGTCGGCCGCGTAGCTCAAACAGGCTAGGATGTCTTCCTGGGTCAAGTAAGGAAAGTCATCTAAAATTTCTTGGTAGGTCATGCCTGAAGCGAGGTACGACAACACATCATAAACGGTGATTCGCATTCCCCGAATGCAAGGTTTCCCACTGCGTTTGCCAGGTTCGATCGTGATGATGTTTTGATAGTTCATGCCGTTATTTATAGCGAGTGCTTCTACGTCGATCGCTCCTCTCCGTCTCCTTTTATTCTACCGATTCGTTGAGTAAGGACTGAAATCGATCGTCTTCCCGAATCCCATCAAAATCAGCATCGGTTTTTGCCATCTCACAGCATTTGGGGTTGAGGTCGATTGCTTGCTTGAGGTTAGCGATCGCTAAATCAGCCTGACTCTGTAATCCGTAACAACAAGCCTTGTTATAGAAGGTTCTAGCATCATCTGGTCTGATTTTCAAGGCATAGTCAAAGTTGGTAATCGCCTCTTCATAGCGTTGTAAATAAGCTAGTGCAAGTCCACAATCACACCAGACTTCATGGTCATTTGGCTCAATTTTCAAGGCATAGTCAAAGCTGGCGATCGCTTCTTCGTAGCGTTGTAAGTTACGCAGTGCATTGCCGCGATTGTTCCAAGCATAATGGTTGTCTGGTTTGTACTTCAGCGCTTCGTCATAGCTGGCGATCGCTCCTTCGTAGCGTTTAGAAGCATAAAAAATGTTGCCTTGCTCAAAAAACAGTTTTGCTTTACTTTCGGCTGTTTGCTCAGGTTCACTAGCCCAGCATTGGATTTCTGCAACTCTGCGGTTTCTTTCTGCTTGCGTCCAAGTTAGATACTCGTCATAATTTCCCAATAGCCGTAGAGATCCTTGCTCTAGTAGCTCTGAATCAGTTGGAAACTCATATATACCCGATCGCCAATCAAAAAAATCGGGCGCACGACGAATCAGATACTTCATCGCAAACAACGGCAGCAGAAACACAAAGCGAATGGGGAAATTATCGCGAAACCGTTCTCGCTGTAGATTGAGATTGCCTAGCAGTCGCGGAACTGCTTTCCAACTGTAGGAATGAGTCTCCTCACTGCTCCAGCCCTCTTCTCGTTTCGTCGCCTCATAGCTCAACAGCGAATACTCCAACCCCTGCACAAACAGAACCTCAGTGTCACCGTGCGCCTGCAAATACTCTGCAACACACTGATAGAAATTTCCATCCATCGCCCCATCAAACTTGAGAACCTCAATCTTCTGCGGCAAATCCTGTCGAACACGGGCTATCAGTTTCGTCCCTTCTGCTGGAGAACACTGGACAAAATATAAGCCAAATCCTTTTTTGCGGCGCAACCCTCTCAGCAATCCCTGATACTCGATCGTCAGATCAAAGGGCGGTTCCTCATTCCAATCAAAAGCGGCATTGCTGAATGACGGGATGATTTCGTCTGATTTAGAACGAAAAATCACAGACTTCAGCCATCGATTCATCCCTCTGATCAGCAATACCTTAAAAGCCTCTTGCATGATTGTGATCCTAGAACCTATGGATAACGCTGCAACTCCTCAACGCCTCTCAGCAGGGGATGAATATCATGCCAGCGAACTGGTTCCCCCTGATCATCAGTATATCGATACTCCAACACACAGCGCTTAAACAGCAAATTTCGATAGTCATCATCATTCACAATTTGCTTACTCTTAAACACGGCAGCCAATTTCTCCCAATCTGGCTCATCCACTGCATCGCGGTAAGTGCTTCGGGCGCGGCCTATGGCTCGTCGCAAAGCACTCGCAGAAATCGGCAAAGTATCTGTCCAGTCAAGGGAGCCTTGAATTAGCTGCATCAGTTCCCGCAGATGTCCCCCGCTCATTAGACAAAGCTGCTCGATCGTCCCCGCAGAGTCAAAGATATCTTGCTCCAGGCTCACATTTTGAGCAAATTGAGCAATGCGCTGGTGAATCAGTTCCTTCACTTTGGCGATACCATCAGCATAATTATTTCCATTGCGCTGGTACACCATCAACATGGGTAAAACTTGGCATTCACCATAATTGTCCCGTAGGACAGATGCTCGATTAGAGTAGACCAGCGAAATCGGAACCGTGTAGATCACATGGCAGTTGAGTTTCCGAAGTTGTCCGCTGCGATCGATAAAAATTTCGTCATGATTAGTGCGCCCTTCCCCACGCGACGACGGCACAATGCGATCGAGATTATCCACAATCACAACTAGCTTTTCGTCGTTAATTTCTGTGTAGCCTCTCGAATAAATTCATTCAACGCTTCGATCAGCGAGATGGAGTGAATATCAATCTGTTCTCTAATCTTTTGGCGTGTACTGGGAACCTGTCGTAGCGTTGCCGTCAGCTTTGCAAATTGTGAAATCTGCTGTTCAATTTTTAGATCGTCAAACTTGATTTCTGTCAATGCCAAATCTTTGAGTGATTGCCAGCGAGATTTAAGCCAATTGGTCAATGGTGAAGGGTTTGCCTGGTTTTGCAGGTTTTCTAGAATGTGGCGAACGCAAGCAAGCAAAACATCCGTGTATTGAGCATCTTCTTCGTCAATGTCATCATCCGCCGCAAAGTAGACAACTTTGATTCCCTTGCTTTCGAGGTCTGCTCTCAGGCGCAACAGTTCGGTTGACTTTCCGACTCCACGATGTCCTGTATAAATTTGGCAAGTGGGTTTGTTCGATCGCTCAATTTTCTTGCCCAGTTCACTCAGAATATTGTCGTTGCCTCGGACTGCATGACAGTCTACATAAAACGGATCGCCTGGCGGAAGCGGACGAAACGGATCGAATGCATTGTAAATATCGTCCAACACTTTAGGATTCACTGACTCTGATTACTCCTCCACAACCTCAATTAAATCTTCGATCGCCACCTCAAAAACCCGCGCCAACTTGATCAATGCAGTGTAATCAACCGTCGCTAAAGTAGGAGAGTGAGCATAGCTCCTAACTGTGCCATAGGCGATTCCTGACCTTACAGAAATCTCTTTTAACGTCCAACCCTTTTCAGCAGCCAACTCTCGGACTTTTAATCGGATCAGTCCCATTTACTACTTGACAACTGCCGCGTACGCAGCATTTAATAAATGTGTGCTAGAAGGCGATCGTTCCTCGGTCTGGACAACTCAAGAACGGGCAGCTTTGCTGTGCCAAAGGCAACGCTCACGAAGTCCCACAAACGGAGACGTGACTATGATACCAGCCCCTCAGCCCGATCGAGCGGGTGAAAGTTTTGCAGCGTCAAATTACTGGCAACGGCTACACCCCTGGTGCATCATTCGACTCTTGCCCAAAATGCAGCGAATTGTCATCCAAAGGTTTCGCTCTCGCTGACATTCCTGACTGAGGTAAGTTTTTCCCGGTGCTTTAACCTCAACAACGCAGTATCGACCCGCAAATAATTGTGGCATCGCAAAACAGCCCTGATTGATCAAGATTATGGTCTGGAAAGCTTTGGCCTCATGTGGTGTAGCTGGCGGCGATCGAGCCACTCAACGGAGTCTTAATGCTGCCTTAAAAAGAAACAACTAGAATTCCTGAAAGATGAAATAATATCCCTAAATTCTTGCCTTGCTGCGATCGTTCCCCTGCGATCGACCAGCGCAATTTCTAATAATGCGGATTTTGCTAGTAGACGATGATGAAGTAGTCGTGCAGCAGTTGAGCAAAGTGCTGATCGATCACCGCTATGTAGTCGATGTTGCAGTAGACGGATTGGCGGGTTGGGATCTGGTGGACACCTGCGACTATGACGTGATCGTGCTGGATGTGCAGTTACCCCGACTCAACGGCATCGAGTTTTGTAAGCGACTGCGATCGCACCGCAAATCTACCCCCGTTTTGTTGATGACGGCCCAAAGCGCCAGTGGGCACAAAGTGATTGGCCTAGATGCTGGTGCAGACGACTACCTGGTTAAGCCCGTCGATCTACCCGAACTGCTGGCTCGAATTCGCGCCCTGCTGAGACGACGAGACAGTGAAACGCGGCTACCAGCCCTAAAGTGGGGCAGCTTACAGCTAGATCTCAACAGCCGTGCTGTCACTTGTGCTGATCGTGCTTTGAGGCTGACCCCCAAGGAGTACAAGCTGCTGGAGATTTTTTTGCAGAATCCGCAGCGAATTTTTAGCAGCAGTGCGCTGATCGACCAGCTTTGGTCATTTGATGAAGAAGCCCCCACCGAAGATACGGTACGATCGCACCTCAAAGGACTTCGCAAAAAGCTTAAGGCAGCCGGGTTAGAGCAAGATCCTGTAGAAACCGTGTATGGGATCGGCTATCGTCTCAAGCCGTCTCCCAAGCCTGATCAAACCACAGATGACAGCACTTTTAACAACCCTAAGAAGAACGCTAAAAAATCAAAAAAGCCGTCAGCGCCAGAACCAACAGAGGTCGTCGCAGCAGAAATACAACAGATCTGGCAACAGACACGAGAAAAGCTACAGCAGCGATTTGCCACTATTGAGGCAACCGTCACGCTTTTAGCCAAGCAACAAAGTTCGGTAAAGCAGCAAAAAGAAGCCTGTCAGGAGGCCCATAAGCTGGCGGGTTCGCTGGGCATGTTTGGGACGATGGATGGATCAGAGTTAGCAAGCGAAATTGAGCAGTTGTTAGACGGAAAACATCCTCCAAAATCTGACAAACTTAAGTCGCTCAAGCCACTGGTTCAAAAGTTGCGGCAAGAAATTGAGCAGTTAGATCGCCAATATCAAGCAGGCGATCGTGGACTTGTTTCCTTAGACAATCCAACAGTTGACAATGGGTATCTGCCCCCTGCCGACCACTCAACCGAAGCGCGATTAATGCTAGTCGATGACGACCCTCTGATTTTGCAAACGTTAAAAGAATGGCTGATGCCTTGGGGCTTTGAGATACACACCCTCAGCCAGCCAGAACAGTTTGCCGACACCCTCAAGAAAATTGTGCCCGACCTCCTGGTGCTGGATATCGAAATGCCTGGGATCAGTGGGATTGACCTCTGTCTGCAATTACGCAACGATCCCGCCTGGAGTAGTCTACCTGTGCTGTTTTTGACCGCCCGACGCGATGCCGAGACGATTCAGCGCGTGTTTACAGCGGGGGCTGACGATTACATTAGCAAACCGATCGTCGGCCCCGAATTTGTCATCCGCATTCTGAATCGACTGGAGCGATCGCGCCTCCTGCGGGCATTAGCAGATACCGACTCGCTCACCGGATTGGCCAACCGTCGCAAAGCAACCCACGAGCTAGTACGCCTGCTGGCCCTAGCAAAACGGCAAGACAAGCCCGTTAGCATCGCCCTGCTGGATCTCGATTACTTTAAGCAGATTAACGAGATTTACGGCCATCCGACGGGCGATCGCATCTTGCACGAATTGGGGGCTATTTTGCAGCAGTCCTTTCGCCTAGAGGATGTTTTGGGGCGCTGGGGCGGCGAGGAGTTTGTGGTGGCAATGTATGATGTGGCGCGATCGTCTGCGGTTGAGCGATTGCAAAATTTGCTAAACCAACTCCGGGCCCATCCTTTTGACTCGACTCAAGGAAGTCCTGTCTGCGTCACCTTTAGTACAGGCATTGTGCAATATCCTCAAGATGGAGCCGACTGGCAAGCCTTGTATCAAGTAGCCGATCAGCGGCTGCGTCAGGCAAAATTAGCAGGAAGAAATCAGGTGCTATCAGGACAGCGTGATGAAAACCGGGGTCGCAAGGATCAAGAAAATGGCCCCCTGGAATAGGCGATGGTTGCCAGGTCTGATGAGTTTGGGTGTGGTCGCTCTGACGTTGGGGATCTGGCGATCGCTCCAGGTGCAACAAGCCGCAGAAACTCAGCGCAATCTGACAGAAATGGCAGCCAGCACTGCCAGGATTTTAGAAGCTGACCTGAATGCTGTCTCACTGGGGCTAAATCGGGCCGCCCAACGCTGGCAGATTCGGGGCGGCACGCCTCAAGCCGAATGGCAGACCGACGCGGGTCAATACATCAAAGACACCGCAGGGTTGCAAAGTATTGAGTGGATCGATCGCACCCTTCAGCCGCGTTGGATTTCTGCTACCTCGCCCTCCATGCCAGATCCCGATCGTCTCTCACTCTTAAAAGCGCAGCGAACAGCCCTGCAAGCCAGTCGTCTGAGTCAAGGCTCTCTGCCATCGGGGTTGATCACGTTGCGTACTTACGGACAGTCTCACTTCCATGGGTTGGTTCCGCTCTTTTTACGGCCCAGCGCTTCGGCTTCTCAGTTTGATGGATTCTTCTTCAGCACCTTTGATGCGCCTACTTTCTTTGGGACGGTGATCGCCCATGTGCCGCCGACTTACAACATCGCTGTATTAGAAAATGGAGAAACGCTCTATCAGCGCTATTCTGACCCCAACCGTTCCGCTGCGATGGGGACTCAAACGGCTACCCTCAAAGGTCACAAAAGTTGGCAGGTGCGTGTCTGGCTGTATTCGATTGATTCCTTATCTCCGCATTCTTTCTTGCTGACCAATCTCGTGCTGGGGGCAGGGTTGTTGATGGCGGCGCTGTTGGCACTGGTTACTTATTTTGCTCAAGCGATGCGCGATCGTACCCGTCAGTTAGAAGCCATCAACCATCAAATTACCATGGAATCCGCCATTCAACAACGGTTGGCGCTGGCGCTACAAGAAAGCGAGGTGCAATACCGCGATTTGTTTGAGAATTCCAACGATTTGATTGTCAGCGTCGATATGGCAGGGCGATTTCTCTACGTCAACCGCGCCTGGAAACAGACCCTGGGCTACGACGAATCAGATTTGGCAACCCTGACGCTGTTTGATCTGGCACTTCCTGACTGTGGGGGACGCTGCGACAATCTGCGCCAGTGCGTGACGGTGGGCGAAGCGATCGCAAATCTGGAGGTGGCTTTCAACGCCAAAAATCAGCAGCGGATCTGGCTCGAAGGCAGCTTAAATTTTCGCCTTGTCGATCAGCAAGCGGTGTCGATGCGCTGCATTTTTCGCAACATCAACGATCGCCGTCAGGCAGACCGAGACCGAGAACACATCACAGAACAGTTGCGCCGCAGTGAAGAACGCTGGCAGTTAGCCATTCAAGCCAACAACGACGGAATTTGGGATCTTGATCTCACGACAAATACAGCGTATCGTTCGACTCGCTGGGGTCAAATGTTGGGCTATACGCCAGGCGAACTCCTTGACAGCAATGTTGAATGGCAAACTCGCATCCACCCAGACGATCGAGCACGGGTACTCCAAACCGAACAGGACTATCTCGATCGCCGCATTCCTCAGTTAGACCAAATCTATCGCCTGCGCCACAAAAACGGCAGCTACCGATGGGTGCAGTCTCGCGCTCAGGCCGTCTGGGACAAGGCGGAGACTCCGATTCGGCTGGTAGGTTCGACGACAGATATTACTGAGCAAACCCAGGCACAAGCCGCCAAAAAGCAAGACGAAGAAGAAATTCTTCACCTCAGTCAAGCCCTGGAAGTTGCGGTTGTGGGCATTTCTCAAGTTGATTGTCAGGGTTACTATACCAAGGTCAAATCTGCCTACGCTCACCTGTTAGGCTATTTGCCAGAAGACTTAATAGGGCAGCACTGGCACGATCTGATTTATGCGGACGATCGCAACCTGGCGATCGCGGCCTATCAGGAGATGTTGAGTCATGACAAAGCTGAGGTAGAAGTCCGGGCTGTCCACAAAAATCAGTCGGTGTTGGAGCAAAAAATCGTGCTGGTGAAAGCCTACGACGAGATGCAACAATTCATTGGTCACTACGGCTTTATGAAAGATATCAGCGATCGCCGCGAAGTTGAACGGCTCAAAGAACAGTTTGTGTCGATCGTCAGTCACGAACTGCGAACACCCCTCACCTCGATATCGGTGGCACTAGATTTGTTGGCGGGCGGCGTGCTACAAAGTCAGCCCGAACAGGCGCAGCGAATGCTTAATATTGCCTCAAACAACACCGATCGCCTCGTGCGGCTGATTAATGACATTCTGGATATTGAGCGAGTGCGATCGGGCAGGGTGGCAATGAATAAAGAAACTTGCACCCTCGCCGCACTGTTTACTCAATCAGTCGAAGCCGTTCAAGACATGGCCGACAAAGCAAATGTGGCGCTGGTGGTTTCCGCTTTATCTGCCCGCTTATGGGTCGATAGCGATCGCATTGTGCAAGTCCTGGTCAACCTGCTCAGTAACGCCATCAAGTTTTCGTCTTCGGGTGATACCGTCTGGCTCAAAGCAGAAGTGAGAACTGGGGAAGTAGGCAATGAGCCAGCAGAAGGCGATCAAGATCCCCCGACACCCTATCTCCTTCTCTCTGTTCAAGACCACGGGCGAGGCATCCCGCTAGAGAAGTTAGAAGCCATTTTTGAGCCTTTCCAACAGGTAGATGCTTCTGATTCGCGCCAAAAGGGGGGCACTGGGTTGGGTCTGGCGATTTGTCGCAGTATTGTCCAGCAGCACAATGGCAAAATTTGGGTAGAGAGCCACTTAGCAGAAGGCAGTACGTTTTGGGTGCAGCTTCCGGCCCTCTGGGAAGTCGAGGAGGCGACCCTTCACCAACCTCAAATTGACAATGCGCCCTTGGTGCTGATGTGTGATGATGATTCTTCGGTGCGATCGGTGATCCAAACCGTCCTTCACCAACAAGGCTATCGAGTGCTGGCAGTCGCATCGGGCCGAGAAGCGGTGGAGCAAGCTAGAATAGCTCGTCCCCAAGTGGTGCTATTAAATCTGATAATGCCAGAAATGGACGGCTGGGAGACGCTGGCCAGGCTAAAAGGTCAGCCCGAAACACAAGCGATTACGGTCGTGATCCTCAGCGGACTGCTCCCCGACGCAACGCAGGTCGATCGTCCTGAAATTAACGGGTGGGTCGTCAAACCCCCCAATCAAAAAGTGCTGTTGCAAACCCTACAGCGGGCACTCAACAAGCCCTATCAAAATATTCGCATCTTAATCATTGAGGATGATCTGGATCTGGCAAGGCTGCTGATTGCGATTTTCACTCGCCACCATCTCAAAACCTTCCACGCCCAAACTGGACAAGACGCAATTCGCTTAAGTCAAGAGATCATGCCGGATCTGCTGGTGTTAGATTTGAGCATTTCTCAAGGCGATGGGTTTGCGATCGTAGACTGGCTGCGGCAGCACAATCACCTCAACCGTCTGCCGATAGTCGTTTACACGGCACGAGAGCTAGAGCCAGAAGAGCGCGATCGCCTGACCCTGGATCACACCCTATTTCTCACCAAAGGACGCATTACGCCACAGCAGTTTGAACAGCGAGTGATCGCGCTTTTAAACCGCATGACCAGCCCTCGACACAGAAGGAGCAATCATGAGTAAGCGAATTCTAATTATTGATGACGACGAAGACATCCGGGCGGTAGCTCAGGTGACGCTTCAGGCGGTGGGTGGTTGGCAGGTGATGACAGCGGCCAGTGGCAGTGAGGGAGTGGCGATCGCGACCTGTGAACCACTCGATCTAATTTTGCTCGACGTAATGATGCCCGATATGGATGGAATCGACACCCTGCAAGCCCTGCAAGCGACTCCTGCAACGCGATCGATTCCTGTACTCTTTATGACGGCCAAAGCTCAGGCTGCCGAACTACGTCGCTTCGCCAAACTCAACATCGCCGGGATCATCACGAAACCCTTTAAAGCCATGCAGCTTCCTGCCCAAATTTCTGCTGCCTTGGGTTGGTAAAGTGAGGCGAATTAGATGGGGTTTGCCTTTGTTGGATAGACAGCTTGGCGGTTAAAACCGCAGCTAAGAGAACAAAATCCGCCTTCGCGGGTTAATAGATTCAAAGTCTCCCATTCTGGGGAATTTAGGGGGCGAAGGATCTGTAGCATTAACAAATTGATTGGGTATAAGTTAACGTGAATTCGATAGAGTTTTTTCGCTTCGGTATTTAACGCTTCTGCCCCCCAACCCCCCAAATCTGGGGGACTTTCGGACAGGATTTCTTGCTCAAAGTCCCCCAAGTTTGGGGGATTTAGGGGGCTGCCTAGAGTGATCGCTACAGCGAGGAATTTCATCGAATTCACGTTAAGTTACATTTCTGCACAAGTCCTGCATTTTTCAGATCTACCGTAGAAGAGTCAGAAAAAGCACATTCCTCTCTATTCATACAGAACTCTTGTGATGTCTTTATTTCGCCAAATTGCGACTAGGGTCATACAGTCAGGGTATCTCTCATCCAAGACCGAACAACAGCTAAAACGGCTCGCTAGTGTCTATTTTGACTCAGATGATATTGACACCATCATATTGCTGCAACAAGCCCTACTATCAGGCAAAGTGCAACGCATTGATGACTGATACTCAGCCGTTTTGCATTCACAAAATCAGGGGTAGTAACAAGCGTCAGGAGTCCGAAAACGCCTTAGACATCAGACCTTAGCCATTTTGACTTAGATAATATTGACACCATCATATTGCTGCAACAAGCCCTACTATCAGGCAAAGTGCAACGCATTGATGACTGATACTCAGCCGTTTTGCATTCACAAAATCAGGGGTAGCAACAAGCGTCAGGAGTCCGAAAAAGCCCCATCTGTCTAGTGTCTAAACTCCGCTCACTTCTGTCAGGATGGCGCTCTACACCATCGGACTACAACTCTCTATTAACGTGAATTCGATGAAAGCTTTCGCTGCGGTTATTAATTTGGGCAGTCCACTAAATCCCTAAATTCTGGATAACCTCATCGAATTCGCGTTCTATTAACCTCATCTTTCTCAAAGAAGGAAGAAACCGGATTCAAGGTTCTCTTTCTGGAGGACTTTAGGGAAATTGAAGTGCGGCGATCGTCAACATCACTTCACCTTGCAATCTATTAATCCGCGCTCATGCATCTCCACCACTGCTCAAGCTAACTCCCATTCATACTTGCCGCTGGCACCCCCGCTCCGGAGATTTCACCATGTTAAAACGATTCAACGCAGCAATCATCATTCACGAATGCGTGCAGCGTTTGCAGCAAGGCTATCAATCGGCTTATGGATACGAAAACCTCGAACAAGTTCGTCTGATTACAGCGATCGCTCACACGACATTAGGGGCGATCGCTCGTACCACTGCTGCCTATCACGACCTCGAACATACGGTTTTGGTGACGCTGACCGGGCAAGGAATCCTACAGGGCAAACTGCAAAAAGATGGTAACGTCTCATCCCAGGATTGGATTCACACAATTGTCGCGCTGCTGTGTCATGACATTGGCTATGTGGGAGGAATTTGTCAAAGCGATCGCCCTCAGCAAGCCCTATATAGTGATGGATGCGGTTGTTTGATCTCGCTGCCCAAGACTGCTACGGATGCCAGTCTCACACCTTTTCATGTCGATCGCGGCAAACAGTTTATCGACGAAGCTTTTAGCCATGAGCCGCTGATTGACTCAGAAGTTCTCAAAAATAACCTAGAAATGACTCGGTTTCCGGCACCCCAAGACGGACTGCACGCTGACATCGACACTTATGCGGGTTTGGTGCGTGCCGCTGATTTAATCGGACAGCTAAGTGATCCCCACTACCTAGAAAAACTCCCTGCTCTGTTTAAAGAACTTCAAGAAGTGGGTTCTGCGGACAAGATGGGCTATGAAACTTCTCAAGATTTGCAGTTAGCTTTTCCTGATTTCTACTACGGTGTTGTTGTTCCTTATGTCCAACCCGCAATGGACTATTTGCGGCAAACAAAGTCGGGTAAAGCTATTCTGCTAGGTCTGCACTTAAATGTAGTGGCGGCTGAAGTTGATTTGGAGTTAACTGCAATGACGGAAGATAAATTTTTTAGTCAAAAGCCCCAGCAAGGAAATCTAAGCCAAGCTTTTCGGTCTAAAGCAAAAAAATTCCCTCAAGCCTGTCCCCGACTTTTTGAAGGGGATCTTTGCTTCCATTGAGTCTCTTGATACGTAGGCAGCGTTATCTTTTTAACGGGACGTGAATTCGATGCAAGATTTTCGCTTCGTGTTCAAGCCTCAGTCCCCCAAGCTGCCAATCCTGGGGAACTTTCAGACAAAATTTCGTCGAATTCACGTTCTTTTAGCGTTGCACCGTACTTGCCGATTGGTTGAATAAGACCGATCGCGTTTCTTCGATACTAAGATTTTGAGTCTTAAAGGCCTCCGCTTTCTCATAAGCTCGAATCGTCGCCGGACGTTCTTTAATCGCCTCAAACCAGCGCTTTAGGTGCGGAAAATCCTCTAAATTTTGACCCTGGCGATCGTAAGGCACGACCCAGGGATAAGCGGCCATGTCAGCGATCGAGTAGTTGCCTGCTACAAATTCACGATCGCTGAGACGCTGGTTGAGAACAGCATAGAGTCGTCCGGTTTCTTTAACGTAGCGGTCGATCGCGTAGGGAATCTTCTCAGGCGCATATTGATTGAAGTGGTGATTTTGACCCGCCATTGGCCCCAGTCCGCCCATTTGCCAAAAGAGCCATTGCAGTACCTCAACTCGACTTCGCAAATCCTCACCGATCAGCTTTCCAGTTTTTTCGGCTAGATAGAGCAAGATGGCACCCGACTCAAAAACAGAAATAGGTTCCCCGCCGCCAACAGGCTCGTGATCGACGATCGCCGGAATTCGATTGTTGGGCGAAATTTTCAGAAATTCGGGCTGAAACTGATCGCCTTTGCCGATATTGATGGGCGCGATCGTATAGGGCAGCCCAACTTCTTCCAAAAACATCGTAATCTTGTGGCCGTTGGGGGTCGTCCAATAGTAAAGATCGATCATGGATTCGTCTCCTGGTGGTCTTTTGAGCTAACGCTTAATCTCGGACTTTGCAGCACTTCTGGCAAATGCTTCTAGCGCCAAGAGCTTTGATTGGTTTGAGAAACTCGAATGACTAAACTGTATCGCTAAATTGTTTGGAGTGCAACTGTTTGAATACTAAGAAAAAGTAGAGTGTTGGGGGCAGCACTTGTTGCGATCGAGCAATTTCTCAAAGGGTAGAGGTTCACAACCGATTTGACTTCTACATTAGAAAAGTCTTGAGTGAATTTTGATATGGTCTACCCAACGCCTGAGCCGCCGATCCCCTTGCCTGACCCGACTCCAAATCCTGCTCCCGAACCGATTCCAAGTCCGACTCCCGAACCGATTCCCAGCCCAACTCCTGAGCCTGTTCCTGCTCCGATTCCTCAGCCGATTCCCAGCCCAGTTTAGACATTGACCGCGAGTTTACCCGTCGTCAGAGGCGAATTATTGGATAGGATGGTCTATGGCCTCTCCTACACAGGGCGTAACCTGAGACTGACATGCTAAGAGCCGGGATTGTTGGACTTCCCAACGTTGGAAAATCGACTTTATTTAATGCCCTGGTGGCCAATGCCAAAGCGCAAGCGGCCAACTATCCTTTTTGCACGATCGAACCCAACACGGGCATCGTCGCGGTACCTGATGAGCGGCTTAACGTGCTGGCAACCATTTCTAGCTCAGTAGACATCATCCCGGCGCGGGTCGAGTTTGTCGATATCGCGGGGCTGGTCAAAGGGGCGAGTCAAGGTGAAGGACTGGGCAATCAGTTTTTGGCCAACATTCGAGAAGTGGATGCGATCGTACATGTGGTGCGCTGCTTTGAGGATGACGACATCATTCATGTGTCTGGGTCGGTCGATCCGGTGCGCGATGCTGAAATCATTAACTTAGAATTGGGTCTGGCTGATTTGAGTCAGATCGAAAAACGAGTCGAACGCGCCCGCAAACTCGCCCGGACGAGCAAAGAAGCTCAAGTCGAAGTGGCCGCCCTAGAAAAACTGCTCCCAGTTCTCAACGAAGGCAAGCCTGCCCGACAAGTTGTGTTGACTCCAGAAGAAGAACTGTTGATCAAACCATTGGGACTTCTGACTCGCAAGCCGATTATCTACGCCGCCAACGTTGCCGAAGATGAGCTTGCCAGTGGAAACGACTGGACGAAGCAAGTTCAAACTCTGGCTGCTGAGGAGAATGCTCAAGCGGTGATCGTCTCGGCTCAAGTCGAATCAGAGCTTGTAGAACTGTCAGAAGAAGAGCGATCGGACTTCCTATCTTCGTTGGGCGTTGAGGAAGGCGGCTTAAAGTCTTTGATTCGCGCAACCTACGCACTGTTGGGTCTGCGAACCTACTTCACCACGGGGCCCAAAGAAACTCGCGCCTGGACAATCCACGCAGGCATGACTGCCCCTCAAGCCGCAGGGGTTATTCACACTGATTTTGAGCGAGGCTTTATTCGGGCAGAAACGGTGGCTTACAAGGATCTGGTGACCACGGGCGCGATGAATGCGGCCAAAGAAAAAGGACTGGTTCGCAGTGAAGGCAAGGAATATGTGGTGCAAGAAGGCGATGTGATGCTGTTTAGATTCAACGTTTAGGATCGTGAATTAGACTTTATTGGAAATAGGAAGGTGTAGCCAGTAAAATAGTGCCAGTGTCCAT
>NZ_JBJPHS010000073.1:0-33928 GCF_052939495.1 Phormidesmis sp. 146-12
CAGGATGTGGAGATTCCGCCTGGAAAGTATGTGCCTTCTGGCGCGGTGATTACCAGTCAGCAACAGGCCGATCGCTTGCCCAATGTCCAAGAGTCAGATGTCAAGTTTGCGTCTCACATTATTCATATCAATGATGCGCTGCGATCGGGTTATCGCTGTGCCGACAATATCGCTTGTATTGCCCCAATCAGAAACGAAATGGCGAGTCCTACTATGAATCAATCTCCTTCAACTGCCAGTCGTGCCAACGGTTCGGGCAATGGCAGCATCGTCGAACACGTCCGTCAACTGCTGTCTCAAGGCTACAAAATTGGCACCGAACACGCTGATAAGCGCCAATTTCAAACCAGTTCTTGGAAAACCTGTGCGCCCATTCAATCGACGCGCGAATCCGATGTAATCAATGCGCTTAATGCTTGCCTGGTGGAGCATAGCGGTGAATATGTGCGGCTGATCGGCATTGACTCCAAAGCCAAAAAGCGCGTCCTAGAAACAATTATTCAGCGACCGGGCGAACAAGCTGCCCAACTTGCGTCGAATGGATCTGCTTCCTACAACGCTTCGTCCTACAGTAACGGGAATGGTCATGCTGCGTCTGGGTCTCTGGATGGGTCGATCGTGGCTCAAGTCCGTCAGGTTCTTAGTAAAGGTGGACGGATTGGGATCGAACACGCCGATAAGCGTCAGTTTCAGACAAGCTCCTGGAAGAGTGCGGCCCCCATTCAAGCCACTAATGAATCGAGTGTGATTGCGGCCCTAGAAGCGGCCATGGCGGAACATCGCGGTGAATATGTGCGCTTGATTGGCATTGATCCGAAGGCCAAAAAGCGGCTCTTGGAAACGATCGTCCAGCGTCCCGATGGCAAGCCTGTTGCTCACGGCCACAAGTCTGCGACGAATGGAAATGGGGCAACCGCTTCTCGCGGCAACGTTTCGGTCAGCGCAGGTGGCGGCGTGGCGGATCAGATTCGTCAACTGCTGGGACAGGGAGCCGCGATCGGGCTAGAGTTTGCTGATGAGCGCCGATTCAAGATTAATTCCTGGAACAGTGCGCCATTGCTCCAGGCTCGGTCTGAAGGCGAAGCGATCGCCGCTTTAGAATCCTTCATTGCAGAACACAGCAGCCACTATGTCCGTCTGGTTGGAGTTGATACCCAAGCCAAAAAGCGAGTGTTAGAAACTGTGATTCATCGTCCCGGCAAAACGCCCGAAACTTCATTGGTTCTCGATCCGCCGATGTATGCTCCGCCTGCCGCTAAAAATAACTACTCGACTCCAACTTCGGGTAGTCAAAAGCTGAGTGGTGAAGCGGTGGATCAGGTGCGTCAACTGGTGCGTCAAGGCGCTCGAATCGGTTTGGAGTATGCGGATGTGCGTCGCTATAAAGGCGGTGCTTGGCAAACGGGTGCTTCGATTCAAGCGGGTTCTGAATCCCAGGCGATCGCCGCGCTCGAATCCGCACTGTCTGAATATGCAGGTCAATACGTCCGTCTGATTGGCACCGATCCCAAGGCAAAACGCCGCGTCGTTGAGCTTGTGATTCAAAAGGCTGGAAAGTAAATAGTTGTGAATTTTGAGTTTTGGGTTTTGCGTGAGCAATCCATTCAGAATTCAGAACTCAAGATTTGGGACTCAAGAATTCTTGAACGATGGATTTTTTGTCGCTGCAATTACGCTCGATCGACACTGCTCATTATTTTGTGAGTGGGGATGTCACGATTCAAGCAGGAAGTGCGATCGGGTCGGGCGTTTTGATTCAAGCTGACCCTGGTAGCCGCGTTGTGATTGGTACTGGGGTTTGTATTGGGCTTGGCTCTGTGATTCACGCGCATGGGGGAACGATCGAGATTCAGGAAGGTGCCAACATTGGGGCGGGGGCGCTGCTGGTGGGCGCAATGACAATTGGGGCGCGTGCCTGTATTGGATCTGCCTCGACGCTGCTTGATAGTTCTGTGGAAGCGGGCGGTCTGGTGCCGTCGGGGTCGCTGCTGGGCGATCGTAGCCGTCCTCACACTGAACTTCAAGTCACAGACACACAACCGATTTCTGAACTGCCCATCCAACCGACTGTGACGGTCGATCCCTGGACAGATGAGCCTGCGGTTGAAGAGAAGCCGTCTGAAGAGAAGCCGCCCGACGCTGAGAAAGTCGCAGAAGTGAATGTTTATGGTCAAACCTACGTCAACAATCTTTTAGTCAGGCTCTTTCCCAATCAGCGAAATCTAAATAATCCTCCTGAGAATGGACATTTGAATGGGAGTTGAGAAGGGCGATTACCCCTTCGGGGAACGACGAAGCAACCGCGGGGATCGTTCTTTCGTTTCAAGTACGCTCAAAACATAGCTCTTCCGAACGGATTATTCCACTTCTACAAATCCTGAAGACCTTAACAAACCAGTTAAGATTGAAGGTAAGAATTGCCCTGTCGTTCCTTCGCTGATGAATCGTTTAGACAGATTTACTGATACTGCATTAGGTCTGGTTTCTACCGAAAGCTTTCCGGCGATCGTGGGCATTGCCGATATGATGCTCAAGTCCTCTGATGTGACGCTGGTGGGTTACGAAAAAACGGGCGGAGGCTTTTGTACTGCTGTAGTGCGGGGTGGTATTTCGGATGTGCGGCTGGCAGTTCAGGAAGGCATTGACTTAGCGGCGCAGTTTGGGCAAAAAGTTTCTACCCTCGTGGTTCCCCGTCCGTTGGCAAATTTGGAAGCAGTGCTACCGATCGGCACCAAACTTGCAGAACTAGCCAAGGGCAAACATGGTAATCCTTTTCGCAATCAAGCGGTCGGCTTACTCGAAACCCGTGGATTTCCGGCTATGGTGGGGGCAGCCGATGCGATGCTCAAATCCGCAGACGTGACGCTGACCGCTTATGAAACGATCGGGTCGGGACTCTGCACCGCGATTATTCGAGGGACGATCGCAAACGTGGCCATGGCGATCGATGTCGGAATGCAAGAAGCCGAGCGAATTGGTGAACTGCATTCTGTGATGGTGATTCCCCGTGCGCTAGAAGATTTGGATGCGACACTCCCATTGGCAAGCTGCTGGATCGAGGAAATGCAGCCGCTTCGATTGCCGATCAATATCAAAGAAGTCGAAAAAGAACTCGTCGCCCTGCCAGAACTTCAGCAAGAACAGCGTCAACTCGCAGAACCTGTACAAACTCCGCTCCAGCTTCCCGAATCCCGACAGATGCAAGTTGAAGAGTTGTTAGACTTCACAACCCAGGCACCGATCGTAGAGCCACTTCCAACACCCGACCCAGCGATCGACCCACCCCCAAAACAAGAACTGGATGATGACGAATAGCGGTACACCGCAACGCACTCGCGCTATAAACAAGCGCTGAATAACAAGGAACAGACCCTGCAATTCAGCACTTTTCCGTACTCTGAGCATCGTTCTAGCCATTGTCAAACTTAAAGGCTTGATCCAGGTAAAACTGAACGGCTCCTTTGCCAATACGTCTACCAAGCTGCGACCAGGTAAACTGACCGACAAATCCAGCCAGCCCTAGAGCAAGCAGCCACGCCAACAGAGGAGACAAGCCAAGCGCTTGCAAACCTGCCCCTAAAAAAATCCACAGTCCAGCGATCGTACCCGTAAAGGGAATCGCCAGTTTGAGCCGCTCCCATCGAGCCAGCTTTTGCGCGGAATGGTTCTTATACCAGGCGTTAATCTCCAGCCTGAGCGTGGCGACAAAGGCCAGTCCTGACGTTGCCCCAATCAAGAGGCCCACCGATAGCAAAACATAGGGGGGATGTTCTGATTTTGAAAAGACAAACTCTTGAAATTGTTGTAGATAGAGATCCCAGTTCATTCTAAAAGCCTCTCGTTTTGAAGAAATTAAATGGACGAGTGAATGCTGTGGATTGGATACGACCAGGGCGTGGAAAGTACGCTCACCCTCTAAATAGTCCCGTATTTCTAACTTAGCGATCGCGCCTCCCACTCGCGTCTGTCTTAAGAGGAGATACCTTTTTCATCTTTGAGAAACAGGCTTGGGTTCAGAAGATTTCTTCAAAAGACTTTTCCTCCTTCGTGAGAAGTCCTTTCTAGTCGGGCACTCTAGTCATGCCAACCTACTGCGCGTTTTACGAATGGCAGATGAATGTGTCCTGCAACGCTCCCAAAAAATCGCTGATCAGCTAGAACAGGATGCCAGCGCAGTCCGGGTAAAAAAGCTGATCATTTACGCCTGCAAAAGCTGGTGGGAGACTGACCCCGATATCCTCAGTGTTATCAACTTAGAGAAATTAGTGTCAGAGTTGCGCCAGCTTCACCCGACCTTGGAGCAACTACAAGCCAGACTCAAAACGCTCGTCGGGACGCTCAACAAAAGAGACGAATACTTTCCGATCGCTCACCTGATCAGCCAAGCAATGGAAGCGCTCTATGACGCTCAATCAGAGTTTGTAGAAGTGACAACGGCCGTTCCTCTTTGCCATCCTCAGATCCAAGAGATCGCCTCCCGGCTACAACAAAATCTCGATCTCAGTCGGATCAAAAAGCTCATGCTCAGTACCGCCCGTAACTATTGGGAAACTGATCCGCTCAAGATTCATCATGCTCAACTACAAGATCTGATCGACGAACTTTGGAAACGCTATCCAACCCTGGAGGAGCTAAGTACAGGACTCGCCGCCGTCGTCAAAACGCTCAACAAACCTGTGGAATATGCTCTGATTGCAGAAACGATTCTTCTGGAGATGCGATCGCTCTACCAAATACAATCCAACCTGCCAACCGATCTGTTGCCTCCTTCGGATCAAGTGACCGCCCCCGACTTGCTCAAGGTAAATCCTCTCCCCATAATCGCGCCCGTCCCTGCCGACCTGATTGATCTGTTTGATCTGCGCTTAGAGATCATCAAATATGCCAATCCGCTCAGGGCAAAAATTTTGTTGTTCTCGATCGTCTATTACCGGTTTTCTTTTTCGCCTCAAGACTGGTCAAACCTGAAACTCTACACGTTAGAAGGTTTATTGAGAAGCTTGACGACAGTGTGTGAGTCGATCGCAGACCTGCAAACCAAACTTCGGGAGACGGCTCAACATCTGAACCAGCCCGACGAATTTGTAGACGTGGCGCACGTTTTGCTCAAATGCCTGAAGCCGAGTTACTCCAAGCTCCAGCAGCAAGTCCAGCAAGCCATGAACGACAACATTACAGACCCCACACAGGCTAGTGCAACCCAAGTTTTGCTAGCAAGTCAGTCTACCCAAATCGAACTGGCTTAAATAGGGAGAACTCTGAACTGCTCACCCTCCTCACCCCTCACTCCTCACTCCTCACTCCTCACTCCTCACTCCTTACCCTTTACCTCCTCACCCTTTACCAAAGAAAATCATGAACGTTCAAGAATTGTTAGAGCGCTATGAATCGGGTGATATGGAGTTTGTCGGTGAAAACCTGAGCGGAGCGAATCTGATGGGAGCCGATTTGATTGGGGCGAATTTGGCTCAGGCTGATCTGCACGGTGCCATTCTAGTTTTAGCGTTTCTGAACCGATCGAACCTGACACGATCGAACCTTTCACACACCCAACTATCCGGCGTAAATCTCAGCCAGTCCACCCTTCACAATGCCAATCTACGGGATGCTGACCTGCACGGGGCTATTCTCTACGGAGCCGATTTGCGGGGGGCGGATCTGGGATTGGCGAACTTATTGGATGCCAACTTGCGTGATGCCGATTTGCGAAACGTCAATTTGAGTGGAGCCGATTTGCGGGGGGCTTGCCTGCGCGGGGCCAACTTGCGAGAAGAGAAACGCACCTACAAAGGCTCCAATTTACGGGGAGCAGACTTGCGCGGAGCCGATCTGCGGGGAGCAAATTTGACGGGGGCTGACCTGAGCCGATCGAATCTAGCAGGCGCAAATCTCAGTGAGGCTAGTTTGAGAGAAGCTGACTTAAGTGAGGCGAATTTGAATCAAGCCATTCTCAAAGATGCGTTTTTGTCAGATGCTAACTTAACCGGAACAACTTTGAGACACGCGAATTTACAGAATTGTCGATTGAATCGATCGGACTTCAGCGAAGCAGATTTGAGCGGAGCAGACCTAAGCGATGTCACTTTGAATGATGCCAAACTGCACAAAGCGAATTTTCAAGGGGCGAATTTGTGGCGATCACGCTTAAATCGAGCTGACCTGAGTCGGGCCAATCTTCGCAACGCCAACCTGATCGAGGCGATTTTGATCCACGCTTATCTAGGTCGAGCCGATTTTCGAGCAGCGAATCTCACGGGAGCAAACCTGGCAAATGCTGAAATCAGTAGTGCCCTGCTGGGTGGAGCGATTTTGACAGGAGCCACCTTACCCGATGGCAGCGTTCAAGATTAACCTCAGTTCGATGCAGTGTACTGGCGCGCTTCGAGTTGCTTGAAAGCAGTTCTCACGCTCCCCGAATTCTTTGTAAATATCGACTCTTACCCAATTTCTTACAATCTGAAATTGAAGATTAAAGATTGTCTGCAAAAACTTGCGTGACATTCAGTTAAGTTGAATGGGATGAGCGCAAAGCGCGATAAAAGCTTTTTTGGGCGCGGTTCCGTGAGTAGTAGGTCACATCAGTAAACAATGTAATTTATACTACTCAGTAGATTTACTCGGACAAATTTGAAGATATGCGGAGAATTCCTGTCGATCCACCACGATCGGCTTAGTATATGGAGAGTTTCAGTAGACCCACCCAATTTGGGGTGATATGCAGAAATTGTCCGCCGATCCATCTAATCTAGGATGATCTGCGGACAATCTCCCTCTAAAAAAGTTAGGCTGCATCCTCCATATTGAGTACTACTGGTCTTAGAACTACATTTTTGAATATCATTCATCCTGCATCGTAATTTATCCAATGAATGAAAACGAGGAACTTCCAGAACCCGATGTTGCTGCATTTATAGAAGAGTTAGCCCATCTTGCTGACAAGCTATTTCCCGACCTGCGTCCAGATTTACGCATGTTTTTAGCGGATCAGATGGTCTCAACAGATGAGTTTACGTCAGAAATTTCAGAGAGTTTTGAATATGGATGTTGGGAAGATGATCCAATTCAAGCTGTACAGGATGCAGTAGAAGAGTTTACAGAGAATGCTCAAGAAAGGCTTACTGATTTACTTCATAACTCTGTCTTGCCCGATATGTTGATGTATATGGGGGCAGAAGAAGATTATATATTCGAGTTATCAGACTCTGCCCATACCGACTTCCAACTATCTGCTACTAATGAGGATTTTCAAGCTTTATTTTCAGCAGCTATGTTAGGTCTTGTCAGATCTTCACAGAACCCTCACTTATCTTTTGGAGCCATCCTCACTTATTTTGACTCTGTTCCAGATGGTCGTTTGATCACAGCTCTCTATCATCCTTGGAGAGCTATTGTTGATGAGCTGAGTCGAGATTGGAACCTTGCATATAAGATTCCCCCTCATCGTTGGGAGGAGGTTATAGCTGGTGCTTTTGAGCAGGCTGGCTATGACGAAGTCATTCTAACTCCTAGATCGGGTGATTTTGGTAGAGGTATCATTGCGACTCGTAAAGGAGTTGGTTGCGTAAGGATCTTAGGTTCTGTAAAAGCTTATGCACCGAGCAATCTAGTTAAACACGATGATGTCCGTGCGTTAGCAGGTGTTCTTTCTGGCGATCAAAAAGCTTCCAAGGGTATCTTGATGACCACCTCTACTTTTGCACCAAAAATTGCTACTGATCCATTCATTTCTCCTCTAATGCCTTATAGACTTGAGTTGATGGATGGTAAGGGACTGAGAGCTTGGCTGACTGACCTGTTCAATAGTAAAACCTACCGTTGATGTTAATTCAAACAGCCTAACAACTTTGGTGAAGCGGATTGACGGTAGCTGCCTATAGTGTAGCAAGGGTGCTAGAAACCGCTGACCAGAAACGTTAGGCTTTTCAATCCTTTATAAGTAAGACAACGTATTTACAATGAGTGATTTGATTACTGAAACTCCAGAGGCTTGTAGTTGGGTTGCTCGTGAAAAGTCCAGACGCATTGGAGACTCTGTTTTTGGTAGTTTCCAAGCTGGAGTTATATGGATAGATGAGCCATGTTCTGATGGAGAGATTATAGAATCCATTTGACATCTTTTATGCACTTGAACTAGGCTGAGAGCAGTCATTTCAATCAGTTACCATGTCTTACTCTAGTAGTCTCAGCAATGCTGAATGGAAGGTTTTGGAACCGCGTCTGAATCAGATTCTACCCAAAAAGAAACGGACTCGTCCCCCTGAGTGGAGTCAACGCGAAATTATCGATGCCATCCTCTACCAACTCAAAAACGGGTGTAACTGGTCTGACTTACCTAACAACTTTCCTCCCTACTCGACGGTCTACTGGCACTACAAACAATGGCGCAAGGCGGGAGTCTTTGATCAACTCATGGAAGCGCTACATGGAGACGTGCGGGTTCAAGTTAAAAAAAAAGTCAATGGACGACCCTGATCATCATTGATTCGCAAGCGATGAAGAATACTTGTAATGCCAGTGTCGATTCTAAGGGATTCTGCTCCTACAAAGCGACGAATGGGATCAAACGGCATCTGGCGGTGGATAGCTTAGGCTTTCCGTTTTTTACCCACTGCACCAGAGCAAATGTGACCGATGACCAAGGACTCATTGAGATGCTGACCCAGAACATCGACTACTTCCGACGCAAGCCTTCCGACCTGCCCAAGACGACCATTTTGCTCGACCACGGCTATCACCCTGACAAGCTTCAGAAAGCACTGGAGCAAGTCTATCCAGAGATTATGAGTAAGATTGAGTTTGAGGTGTCAGAGAAACCGTCAAAGGCTCAGAAGGCGGCTCAAGGGAAGTCAGGGTTTGTGCCTGTGGCAGTGCGATGGGTCATTGAACGGTCGAATAGTTGGGTGGAGCGATGCAAGAACTTGGTCAAAAACTTTGAGTGGACATTAGAACATGCAAGAACAAAGCTCAATCTTTGCTTCATTCGTCTGATGGTAAAGCGTCTGGCGGTCTAAGTACATATCAAAATAGATGTCAAATGGATTCTATAGGGGGAGGAGATCCTTCGACAATGATCGATCAGATCAATAACGAAGGTTGGCCTTTATATCTAGGTCATGATCCTGGATCTCCTAGCGGAAGAAGTATTGCTGCAAAACTCTTTTTTAGTCCAAGCGGTAGAAAGTTTATAGTAGCCATCTTAGGATTTTATGCTGATGAACTGAGATTCAGTTTCGGCGATTTGGGAGTTGATTCTAATCCAAAAGTTTCCTCCCCATTAATGCTTGATGCACTATCTAATAATTGGCAACTTTATATTGCAACTGATCCACGAGAAGTTGACCCGGAATGGCTTAAAAATGTTCTACGCGATGCTCCTTTACCAGTTGTTCAGCATGAATTGTCGCATAACGCTGAAGACTGGCAACATGAGCTAATAAGAATTAGTCTTCCTTACGTCCTCTTTGTCTGGAACCCATTCGTAACGACTATTGCACAAGAATCTGCTAAAGATGTATATGCTGGAACCCGCCGGTGGTTACGCAATTTGTTGAAGGAGCTTGGCTCTCGCAAGAATCCAATTATTAGCCTTCAGTCTTACCAAGATGGTTGTGAGGTATTGTTTCTCATTCGAGGAAAGGATGTTAAGTGCCATTACGACGCTCACGATTCTCTTCCAATCGCTGCTGCTCAAGCAGCTAAACTCATTAGCAGTATGAGATCTCGTAACGCCGCTCCATTGACGCTCGTATATGAATTTGATCCACAGCTTACCCGTTGGTTTCCATCGTATGCAACCCTTGAAGACCGTCGATTGGTTTCCAACCGGAATATACTGATAGCCCTTGAACAGCATCCAACTGACTTGAGCATCGGTATTCACAAAGGGAAAAACCAGTTACCCAAATATAAGTAGGGGGTTTGACCTAACGTTCACTATCTGATGCACTGCCTAACAACCTGGTCGGAGCGGACTGCCAGAAGACTTTGGTGCAATGAAAAGGATACTTGCCGCCGCTCAACCGGAACGTTAGGCGGCTGGTGTTATCAGTTATGGCGGTATTCGGAGATTACCTGTGAGACGATCGAGTCATCCGTGCATTCAGTTAACGAAGTGCTTACCAAGGTTGAAAGCAATACTTTACAGGGCCAAGATTTAGACTCCCTGCAAAACCTGATTGAGTAACGCGATCGACTCATCCTGGCGTGGATTAGAACCGTTAAGATTGAGTGAGATTCTCTAACGTTCAAGCCCATGACTACGCCCGTCGAATTTTTGGATGCCTTTGATGTTGTGGTCGTCGGAGCCGGACACTCTGGGTGTGAAGCAGCACTGGCAACGGCGCGATCGGGCTGTCGCACCCTATTACTCACCCTCAACCTTGATAAAATCGCCTGGCAACCCTGCAATCCGGCCGTCGGTGGGCCGGCAAAATCGCAACTCGTGCATGAAGTCGATGCCCTGGGCGGTGAAATGGGTAAAGTGAGCGATCGCACCTACCTGCAAAAACGCATTCTCAACGCATCGAGAGGGCCGGCCGTCTGGGCACTGCGGGCGCAAACCGACAAGCGCGAATATGCCACTGTGATGAAAGGCATTGTCGAAAATCAAGAGAATTTGACCATTCGAGAAGGGATGGCGACAGATCTGGTTTTGGGCGCAAATGACGAAATTATCGGGGTTCAAACCTACTTTGGGGTCGCGTTTCAGTGCAAAGCGGTGGTGCTGACAACGGGAACGTTTCTCGGTGGCAAAATTTGGGTCGGCAATAAATCAATGGATGCCGGACGCGCTGGAGAATTTGCCGCCGTAGGCATGACAGACACCTTGAATCGATTGGGCTTTGAAACCGGACGCTTGAAGACGGGTACACCAGCACGAGTCGATCGCCGCTCCGTCGATTTCACCCAGTTAGAACCGCAGCCCGGAGATTCTGAAGTTCGCTGGTTTAGCTTTGATCCCGATGCCTGGATCGAACGCGAACAAATGCCCTGTCACTTAACGCGCACAACGACTGAAACTCACCGAATTATTCGCGAAAATCTGCATCTTTCTCCCGTTTATGGCGGTTGGGTCGATGCTAAAGGGCCGCGCTACTGTCCCAGTATTGAAGACAAGATTGTGCGCTTTGCCGACAAAGAAAGCCATCAAATTTTTATCGAACCAGAAGGACGCGACACGCCAGAGCTTTACATCCAAGGCTTTTCGACGGGTCTGCCCGAAATGATTCAGCTACAAATGCTGCGATCGCTCCCCGGTCTCGAAAATTGCACCATGCTCCGGCCAGCCTACGCAGTGGAATACGATTATTTGCCCGCAACGCAGTGCTTCCCGACGCTGATGACGAAGAAAGTTGAGGGACTGTTTTGCGCGGGACAAATCAACGGCACCACGGGCTATGAAGAAGCGGCCGCCCAGGGATTAGTTGCGGGCATTAATGCTGCTCGGTTTTGTTGCGACCAGGAAATGATCATTTTCCCCCGTGAGCAAAGCTACATCGGGACGCTAATCGACGATCTGTGTACCAAAGATCTGCGCGAACCGTATCGCATGTTGACCTCGCGATCGGAATACCGTCTCCTTTTACGTTCTGACAATGCCGATCAGCGACTGACTCCTCTAGGCCGAGAAATCGGCTTGATTGACGACCGTCGTTGGCAACGCTTTACGCGCAAGCAAGCGAATACGATCGCCGAAAAAGAACGATTGCATGAGACACGAGTCAAGGAACAGAGTGAAGCTGGAAAAGCGATCGCATCTTACACTCAACAAGCGATCAAAGGTTCAATCACTTTAGCCGATCTTTTACGACGATCTGGGTTTCACTACAGCGATTTGGAACGACATGGATTAGGAAACGCTGCACTGGATCGATCTGAAAAAGAAGGTGCAGAAATTGACATCAAATATTCAGGCTACATTCAACGCCAACAGCATCAGATTGATCAAATTGCGCGACAAGAACATCGCAAGCTACCACAAGATTTAGATTACGCCACGATTACCACGCTGTCTAAAGAAGCGAGAGAGAAGTTGGCAAAAGTGCAACCCTTAACGATCGGGCAGGCTACCCGCATCGGAGGAGTCAACCCAGCCGATGTCAATGCGTTACTCATTTACCTGGAAGTGCAAGCCCGTCAAGCCGTAGAGGTGATTGTATGATTGCCTACACCATTAACTTTGATCCGATCGTTCGCCTAACTGACGACCAGTTTTATCAGCTTTGCCGCGCCAATCCAGACATAAAATTTGAACGCAATCCCAAAGGAGAACTACTGATTATGCCCCCGACAGGTGGAGAAACCGGAAGAGGAAACGCTAAATTAACGAGCCGATTTGTCGTGTGGAATGAGCAAACTGACCTCGGTGAAGTATTCGATTCTTCCACCTGCTTCAGGTTGCCAAATGGCGCAAGTCGTTCTCCTGATGTCGCGTGGATTCGTCGCGATCGCTGGGATACTCTCACGCCTGACCAAAAGGAAAAATTTCCACCGATCGCGCCCGATTTTGTTTTAGAACTGCTTTCACCAACCGATAGTTTGAAAGAAACTCAAGCCAAGATGCAAGAGTACATGGCTGGCGGGGTCAAACTAGGCTGGCTGATCGATCCCAAGTCTCAGCGAGTGGAGATTTATCGCCCAGATCAAGACCCCGAAATTCTAGAATCTCCAGCAACGCTCTCAGGTGAAACAGTCTTAATCGGATTTAGCCTCGACCTCAAAACGGTCTGGTAAAACAACCTGGTACAGCAATTTGAGCGCCCGCTCGATCGCGGCTCTCTCAGTAAAACGTTCCCTACAATCAATTTTCGCGATATCTGGCAGTTATCGAAGAAATTTTCACAAATTCATCCCGATTTACCTATCTACTCCGGAAGATCTCACCAACAGGCGAAGAAAGGAAGCATCAGCTTAAATGCTGTAGTTTTTCGTACTTTAAAGCTTCCGTTAGTCATTCAACGGTGAGGGTGGAGAGATGCTGGCACAAGACACAACGTTTGGGTTCAATGTACCGGGTAGCAATACCACGATCGAGATTTCCGCAGAAGGACTTCGAGAAATTTTAGGACAAGTTGAGGGAGAACTGTACCGCAGTGAAGTGTATCGTCGTGCCCTCAGCAATTTGCAGAAGATGCCTGTCAAAGGGGCAGAAAGCGCTCAGTTTTTGATGAAAGCGATCGGGCGCGAGGCCATTCGCTTGACGCTGCGACATTTTGTTCAAACCAGAGAAACCCCAGATCATGGCATCCGAGGAGCCGACGATCGCGAGGTGGATGAGTTTCCGGTGGCCGCCTTTTCTCGTGCCCTGGGTTCTCGATTGGCAACACTCCCTCTACCGACCGTCGAAGTGGTCGAAACTGCACCCGTACCCGAAGCAGCAACTCCTACCTTCACAAACCCGGTCTCGGCAATCGCTCAAAAAGTTGCTCCCAAAAAGTCATACAAAAAGCGGTCTCTAGCCGATCTCGCAGAACAGGCCGCCCAAGAAAGACTGGTCGGTTTGCAGCAGATTGGGGAGCAGATCAAGGCGGCAAGAGAAGCGCGATCGATGTCTCTGTCTCAGCTACATAACAAAACAATGGTGCCCATGCATCAACTGCTGGCGTTGGAGTCGGGGCAAGGCATTCATTTGCCAGAAGATGTCTATTTGAGAGGATTCATCAAACGAATCGGCACCGCTCTAGACCTCGATAGTGCCAAGTTGCTGGCGGTTCTTCCGACACCCGATCCGACTCAAGCGATTTTGCCCTCCTGGTATCATCCCCAGACAAAATCAAGCGGTATCAAAGGGTTGGCGGTTCAACCTCTCCATCTTTATGTCGGCTATGCGGCGCTAATGGCAGGCGGTCTTGTCTGGCTCTCTCACCAACAAACTCCCGAAACGCCTCCTGGTGCAATTCAACTTGATGCTCCAAATGTCAAACTTTCGCCCCAGTCTAATCAGCCTCACAGTATAAATTCGGGGTCAAACATTGCGCCGCCTGAAAGGTTTTGAGGAGGTGAGGTGTGAGGTGTGAAGAAGCCCCAAGTCCAAAGACTGAAACGCATTCAAATCAAAGCTCTTCACCCCTCATCCCTCACGCGAAGCGGATTACCCCCGAAGGGGAACAGATCATCAAAGTTCTCCCTCATCCCTGATATTGAACGCGGTAAATCCGATCGTTCCCTTCTTCCGTAAACAAGAGGCTGCCGTCTGGAAGGGTCAACAATCCAACGGGTCGGCCCCAGGTTGTTGGAGCGGTGGGATCGAGCAGGAAGCCTGTGACAAAATCTTCGTAATAGCCCTGGGGACGACCTTCTGCGTTAAAGGGGACGAAGACAATTTTGTATCCGGTGCCCTGGCTGCGATTCCATGACCCTCTGAAGGCGGCAAATGCTCCGTTGCGATATTTTTGAGGAAAGGTTTTGCCGTCGTAAAAGCTCAATCCTAGAGCGGCAGAATGCGCCTCAAACAAAACATCTGGGGTGCGAGTTTTGCTGGCCAGATCGGGACGAACGCTTTTACCATTTTGCGCCTGACGGGGATCGAGGCGATCGTTTCTCAAATAGGCGTAAGGCCAGCCGTAAAACTCACCCGATCGAATGCGAGTTAGATAGTCGGGCACCAGTTCGTCTCCCAGTCCATCGCGCTCATTGACGGTGGTGTAGAGTTCTTGAGTCTGTGGGTGAAAGTCTAAGCCGACCGGGTTGCGAAGTCCGGAGGCAAAGTTTTGGCGACCTGATCCGTCGAGATTCATCACTTGCACGGAGGCGCGGGGGAGCGGTTCTTGATCGACATTGGTGCCAGAACCGATCGAGACAAACAGCCGTTTGCCATCGGGGGCAGCGACGACATTTCTTGTCCAGTGATTGTTGTAGCCTTGGGCGGGGAGGTCAGCGATTTGTTGCCCGGTGCCCGTGATTTGTTCTTGTCCTTTCTGGTAGGGAAATTTGAGAACGGCATCGGTGTTGCCCAGAAAAAAAGAATCTCCTGCAAAAGCCATCCCAAGCGGACGATTTAGCCCATTGCTTGCGGTTGCAAAGGTTTTTTTGACTTCTGCTACTCCATCCCCATTGGCATCGCGCAACAGTCGAATTTGATTGTCAGGCGTTTCGGTGACCAAGACATCTCCTGATGGAGTCAAGGCCAGCCAGCGTGGGCGGTTTAGCCCTTCTGCAAAGACATTCACCACAAATCCGGGCGGCACGCTCAAAATCGGATTGTTGGGAACGGGGACGACGCGGGGCGATTTTGAGGCGCTTTCGCTGGCGTAGGGCTGAGGAAGCTGGTCGATCGTAATCCGAATTGGCTGAGGAGATAGGGGTTCTGTCCGAATGGCGTTGGCGGGACGACTAGCAGGACTTTGAGCAACCTGAGCGGGGGAAGGCGAGGCCGAATTTTTGGAGGGCGGTTGCGTGATCGTTTGTCCGATCGACAGGGCATCACAAGCCGCTAAACTTGCCAATAATGGGAGACAGAGCGATCGAGCCGCAAATTTCCACTGCATCATTTATCTGAATTACTAAATTAAAGGATTTATGCCAAAATTCACACCCAAGATCATTCTAGTCACTGGGCCCGCTCGATCGGGCAAGAGTGAATGGGCAGAGTCTCTGGCGATGCAGTCTCAAAAATCTGTGATCTATGTGGCGACGGCTCAGTTAAATGAGGACGATCGCGAGTGGCAAGCCAGAATTGAGCAACATCAACAGCGCCGTCCCGACAGTTGGAAGACGTTGCAGGTTCCGATCAACCTTGCTAAAACGATTCAAGACTCTACGGCTACGGAGTGTTTGCTGATCGATTCATTAGGCACCTGGTTGGCGAATCTGCTGGAGCAAGATGCTGAAGTTTGGCAACAGACGTTGGAAACTTTGCTACAAAGCCTCAAACAAGCGAAGAGCACAATTATTTTGGTGGCAGAAGAGGCGGGATGGGGCGTGGTGCCTGCTTACCCGATCGGGCGGCTGTTTCGCGATCGTTTGGGAATGGTGGTCAGACGAGTCGGAGCGATCGCCCATCCTGTGTACCTAGTGACGGGTGGACACGTTCTCAATCTCAGCCAAATCGGGTCTCCTTTACCAAATTGAGGTCGGGAAGTTAGCGTCCTTTCAACGAAGTTTTTTCGCTGCATTACTTAGAGATTTTTAGAGATTTTGCCCTCTAACTTCCCAATTCCGGAAGACTTTTAGATAGGATTCGCGGTTCAAAATCCCTCATGGATTGGAGATTCAGGAACGTTCTCGACTAGAGGATTACAGCGAAGGATCTTATCGAATTCAGGTGAGAGTTAACATGTCTAAACTACAGAGGAGAATTTTATTTAGACAGTCATTATTTGTTGGAGATTATATAATTCACAATTCCTAAAGAACAGACAGAGAGCTTGTTCATCCCTCATCCCTCATCCCTCATCCCTCATCCGATGTCCATCCGGATAGATTGTCGTTTGGTCAATTTGCGCGTCTGACAGATCGGCTTCTGTCGCGCGAAATAGATTGGTGCCGCTGAGGTTTGTGCCTGTGAGGTTGGCTTGTTTGAGGTTCGATCGACTTAGATCTGCATTCGTCAAATTGGCATAACTCAAATCAGCATTGTATAAGTTTGCGCCCTGTAAATTGGCACCCGACAGGTCAGCCCCGCTCAAGTTTGCAAAACATAAATCAGCGCGTGACAGATTAATCTTCCGCAGGTCAGCATCCGATAAGTTTGCTTGATAGAGTTGAGCGTTGCCAAGTTCGGCATTCTGCATTTGGGAGGCTTTGAGGTTTGCCTGACTGAGGTTGGCATAGGGCAAATAAGCCTGATTGAGACAACTTCTGCACAAATTAATCCCTGGTAAAACCGCCTCAAACAGATGAGCTTCCTCTAAGCTGTGGGACTCAAACTTCCGTTCTCCTTGAGCATAGCGGGCAAGAAGATCTTCTGAGCGTAACCTTTCCATTGCATTCCAACGATCGGGGTAAAACAAAACTCACTTTGTAGAAATGTAAATTTTTTGCTGAACAGATCAAGGTTTTTTCACTTTTTCTTAGGCTTTTATACTTATTGACACTGCTCATTCTCTGAATGGCGATGGTTTGACATTCCATAGATCTATCTGCATCCTTCTGTAGCGAAGGATTTATGAATAGTGCTTCACAAAGTTTAGTAAGATATTCTCATTAAACAGATAGGTATTTATTCTTATCGCCATGATGGATCAATTTCCTTGGTTGACAACGATCGTCCTGCTGCCACTCATTGCTTCCATGCTCATTCCGTTGCTGCCTGACAAAAGCGGCAAGCTTGTGCGCTGGTATGCCCTCGGTGTAGGAATCGCGGACTTTGCTTTGATGTGCTACACCTTTTGGAATCATTATGATGCCAGCAGTGCGACGTTCCAACTGGTGGAAACCTTCGCCTGGATGCCGCAGCTTGGACTCAATTGGACAGTCTCGATCGATGGCTTGTCCGCTCCCCTGGTTTTATTAGCTGGGTTTGTCACAACGCTTTCGATGTTGGCGGCCTGGCGGGTCGATCGCAGACCTCGATTGTTTTACGCGCTGATGCTGGTGCTGTATGCCGCTCAGGTAGGCGTATTTGTGGCTCAAGACTTGCTGCTGTTCTTCATCATGTGGGAGGTCGAGCTAGTCCCGGTTTATCTGCTGGTTTGTATCTGGGGCGGACAAAATCGGCGCTATGCAGCCACTAAGTTTTTGATGTATACCGCCGTTGCTTCTATCTTCATTTTGGTAGCTGCGCTGGCGATGGCCTTTTATAGCAACTCGATTACCTTTGATATTGCAGAACTTCGGCTCAAAGAGTTTCCGCTAACGTTGGAACTGTTGCTATATGCAGGGTTGCTGATTGCGTTTGGCGTAAAGCTGGCGGTCTTCCCGCTGCATACCTGGCTGCCTGACGCGCACGGTGAAGCCTCGTCTCCCGTCTCAATGATTTTGGCGGGTGTGTTGCTCAAGATGGGCGGCTATGGACTGATTCGCTTAAATCTAGAACTGTTGCCCAATGCTCACGTTTATTTTGCGCCCGTTCTGGCCATCCTGGGCGTGGTGAATGTGATTTACGGCGGATTGAATTCGTTTGCTCAAACGAATATGAAGCGGCGATTGGCTTACTCATCTGTGTCGCACATGGGCTTTGTGCTGATCGGCATTGCATCCTATAGCGATGTGGGTGTGAGTGGGGCGCTGCTGCAAATGATTTCTCACGGACTGATTGCGTCGGTGCTGTTCTTTTTGGCGGGGGTCACCTACGATCGCACTCACACCATGATGATGAATCAAATGGGCGGAATCGGTCAGGCGATGCCCAAAGTGTTTGCGCTGTTTACGATCGCCGCCATGGCCTCGCTGGCACTGCCTGGAATGAGTGGATTTGCGAGTGAAATCGCCGTCTTTGTCGGCATGACGACGACTGACATCTACAGTTCGACTTTCCGTACGGTGACAGTGTTTCTCTCCGCTGTGGGGGTGATTTTGACTCCGATTTATCTGCTCTCGATGCTGCGGCAGGTGTTTTATGGGTCAAGTGCCGATCAAATGTGTGACATCTCGCCGTCTTGTGAGCTGGGCGATGTCGATCTCAAGGCTCAGGGCAATGACGAAGCGGCTTGTTTTGGTAACAACTGTGAACTACCGACCGAAGCCAAGTTTGAGGATGCCAATCCCCGTGAGATCTTTATTGCCGCTTGCTTCTTGTCGCTGATTGTGGCGTTTGGGTTCTATCCCAAGTTGGCGACGCAGATGTATGACGTGAAGACAGTGGCGTTGAATGCTCAGATGCGCGAGTCGTATCGTCAAATTGCAGAAACCAACCCTCAAATCTACGCAGGCGTGTGGAATTCGCAAATCGCCAACTCTAAGCCTGCCCCCGTTTTGGGACTGCTCAAGTAACAAATCAAGTCACGAACTAAATTGAATTAAGGAAAGCGATCGTTCTTTAGGGAGCGGTCGTTTTTTTATGTATCAATTTCTGAATCTGAAAGCTGGATGTTACGTTAAATAATTTGAACTTGAAACCCTAAATGAATATGGTAAGTTCAAATTTAGAGGGCTTGAGAACCCCTTTGACTGCATCGATCGACTATTCGTCACTGACCCCGGACTAAAGTCGCGGGGCTTGATCTGCTAGGGATCAACGTAAGCAGTGACTAGCTCACGAGATCTGATTCAGCACGAACTTCCGAATACTTCCCTAGTTCGGATTCACTTCAAGCCTTCTAGCAAAGGCGTTGGGTAAAGCCAAGACATCTGAATCAGATTGAGCGAAGGGACTTAAACGAGTTCGCTGGATCTCGGTCTTATCGACACTGAAAATCCAGCCCCCGCAAGGGGTAGGCGGTTAAAACCACTTGCGTGCTGTTTCCTCCCAGGTCTGAAGACGCTGGGTTTCCACAACTACCAGGTATTTTCTTATGAGCGGCCTTGGGTTCACACATTTTTAGAAGAGGAATCTTATGCAGGATAAAGTAGTCAGCGTCGTTAACCCGTTTAACTTGACCGACAGCCTCACCGATCGCAACATTGTCGAGCCACTCAAAGACTTTCTCACGACAGGGACAACTAGAGTCCAAGTGGTGGCGATCGTCAGTTCTAAGTCCGCCGAAATCATCAAGCAAGCCATTAGTCAATTGTTTCAAGAGCAGCCTGAGCTAGTCCAACCGGGCGGCAATGCCTATACGACTCGTCGCTACAATATGTACGTTCGTGATATGGGCTATTTTTTGCGCTATTGCACCTATGCGCTGCTGACAGGCGAAAACAGTGTTCTTGATGAGCGGCTCCTGGCAGGACTCAAGGAAACCTTTAACTCTTTAGGAATTCCACTGGGGCCGACGGCTCGAAGTGTGCAACTGATGAGAGATGGAGTCAAGCAGCAAGTACAATCCGCAGGAATTGAAAGCGCTACCTTTATTGATGAGCCATTTGATTACGTCGTGCGTCAAATTAGCGAAATGGATGTCTAGACAAACTAGACAGTATGAATTCTTTGGGCGAGGTGCTTCTTTCTAGGCTACATCCAATTTTGTGGCTATCGATCCGATGTCTGTTGTTTCTGAGCGGCATCCGGACTGATAGCTTTTTTGTGATCGCTCTGTCGTGGTGTGGATGAGTACATGAATTAATTCAAGTATCTACCTGGCCAGAAACTGTTAGGTAAAGAACTGAATTGTGTTGGCACACAAAGCACACAACTCGATTTGCCGTCCTGATCATACAAAAAACGATGTAGATAATGAAGTTGGGTCGATTGTTGAATACTTAAGCAAAAGTTAGTGATCAACCTAACCAGTAGAACCGAAACTTGCGATCGCGCCGTGTAACCGGAGGCTTATCTAGCGTGAGGCGGTGATCGTCGTGACTAGAGAATAGTAATTACACTAATCCATCACAGCATCATGCTCCCTAGCATACTGATCGCAGGCTTTGATGACTTTAAAGAGTTCATCCCAATGAAAGTTTTATTGTTAGTCCTTCTTGAAAACTTTATTCAAAGTTAGATATTGCTCATGAAAGTCTCATAGATTACATCCTGCTAGAGGGAAATTAATACCGAAACTCTATGTAGTATCCTCTAGAAGACGATTCGTCATGCGTAAAAATAGTCACCGAGCTACTGTAGGCTTAATTATTGCCCTTTTACCTATCATAGGCTTAACTGGATGTCCATCTGAGAACTCTGCCATTCTTTTGGATGGTGCGGAGGCAGATCCGACAAAAGCAGAGCCTATGTTTACTGCTAAACCAGGTGTTGATGTTACTCTCCAAGCAGATATGAAGGGTGGAGGCTCTTGGAGCAAGGTTACGATAAATCAGAAATCAGTGTGGATTGATAGTGGTTATTTACAGTGCGATCAGCGTACACCAGGTGCATCCTGCAAGATAAAGTAATCACCTAACCATAGCTGCCCATACTATCTCCGTTTCTCAATGAAAATCAGGGATTTCAGGTATTCTGCCAGGAGAAGTGAACAATAAGTCTCTAAACTAGTGAATGAAATTCTCTAGAAACACAGGGACATTCACTTCTCCAATTCATAAACTCAATATAAAATCTCAGCTCAAAATTTCTGATTTTGCTCAGTTGTGCGGCAATGTAATTAACCATAACTATCGACGAGATCGATCAATAGGAATGCCTATTGCCTTGCAAATCTTCTTTTCCGGGACAGGCTCATCACTTCCTGTATTGTATTTGGCTCTTATCGAACCGCCTGCAAGCCAGCTTTCATGTAGAGCCTGACAACCAAAACGTATTGCAAAAGAGACTAAAATAGTTGAGCCTAGTAGCAATAGTACAATCAATCGAACTAGCGATATAAACCTTTGAGACAAATTCTGAGCTAAAATGCCGTTTACTCCATTAATCCTATTTTCTATAGATGAGCCTATAAACAAGCTACGGACTTCTGAACTTTCTTCTGCCCTAGCAAGCATAATTCTAAGCCCTTCTTGTTCTGCGTAAATTGCGGGTTTAAGTGCAGGGAATCTCGCCTGAATTTTGTTTTTGACATATTGATGAAGGTCATTGACTGAAATCAAGTGATCTCGATCTAAATCTGCTTCACCTGTACAGATTCCCTCAACTAAGTAGCGCGTATAAGGCGAAAGTTCTGCAACTTGTTGACCAAAAGAAATTTGCGTTGAGCTAGAAGAACTCAAAATCGCTCGTCCTTTGCCGCCCAGTTGAGTTTTGAGATCAACAGATGAATCATCTTTTGCTACTAATCCTTCAGGAAAAGCTCCGCTAAAACAACAATCAAGAATAACTACTTGTCGTTTTGAACGGCAATCATTCATAATGTTACAGATAAAACTAGCAGAAACTGTTGAAGAGATTGATAGATCTCCTTGTAAATTCTTACGGGAAGTTCGAGTTCCCAAATGAAGTTCATTGCCACTATCCTTAAAGCCATGACCTGAAAAGAACAAGAGAACAAGATCATCTTGAGTACGACCTGTGAACAAGGATTTGATCGCTTGCCTTACTTCCTGTGAATCAGGGTTAACCAATGGTATAACTTGGTCAAAATCTCCTAGCCTTGGAGAGGTCAAAACATCTCGCATTGCTTCAACATCTTTGACTGCACCCGGAATTTGAGGGAAGTCTTGCCCGTATTCACTCACTCCAATTAACAAAGCGACTTTGGTTCCCTTTGAAGTTTGGATAGGAGTGAGATTTTCCCGACTTTGCCACGACTCTAGTGGTTCACTAACATCAAGAGCCGTGGCCACTACTTTCCCTGCAATTTGGCTTTTAGCTTTTCCCAAACGACTTTGACATCAAGCCCAGTACCTAGCTCTAACTCACCTTCGTAGTCTACTGATGGAAGAAGTGGAAGTAATTGTGGAATCAGAGGGATAGCAACCTTCAACCTATGCTTAAAACCGATCTCAGGGGACTTAAGCACTCTAAGCACCGCATCAGATTGGTTGTTGGGCGAAGATATGGAAGTGAGACGCTTCTCCAAAACTGCAAGCATACCCTGCATTTCTGATTCGGAGATTTGATTCGCATCGAGTCCATCTAAAATAGTTTGCGTCAAAGCAATTTGATTCTGATCTAACTTTTCTGTGATCGAAGCGATGATAGCCTGTTCGCCCACATCATAGCGGTTAATAAGAGCCTGACGCATCTGAGCCAAGTCACCACGAATGGCTCGCTGACCACCAAGTAATTGATCTAGCTTGGTAGCCATCTGACGCAATTGGCTGTTAACAGCTTCAGTGGCTATGGAAGGCTCATCTCTCAAGTCTTGTCTTAGGTCATCATATTCTTGCTGGTATTGAGTAGCAGATTCTCGTAATTTATCAATTTCCTCCTCGTAGTAGGTCTGTCTCCGAGGATTATCCTCAAGAAGTAAGGCATCATCATATTTTTTAAGTAGCTTCCAACGCTTGTTAATACTATCCTCTAAGTCTTTAAGCCTTTGACCCAAGATCGAGAGATTCATTAAGCTGGCTCCAAAAAATCATGAGCAGATGGTCACCTTGGTGATACTACTTAAGATAGTGCAACATAAGGGTTTTCTTCAAGTTATTCTTTTAGCCGAGTAAAGGCGTGTAATACGAAGATACTCACCCTAACAAGACACTGGTTCCGCTACATGGGGAGGTGTTCTTCACAGCATAGAGGTCGATAGCACGATGAGAGGGCGCTTGAACGCAAAAACAGGACATTCAACCTCTTTTATCTCAAAAACTCGTCACTTCAGATAGGTGATGGATTCTCGTATCCCTTGTTGAGCAAGCTTTTTTGCTTCCTACACAACGAAGCCAGTGCCGCATCTGTAGCAATTAAAAAGTGAACTGGTATCAGCCATTCACCTGTCTGCGACACTGGCGCAAAATCTCTGCTGTAACGCCTAAATTAAGCAGGCGTGAGCTTGACCACCAGCGGCGAATCGGGAACATTCAACGCTAATTGAGTCGGTGTGGAATAGGTTGCGGTCGGGTCGATCGATTGATTGGTCAAATAAGTTGTCGCCTGCTTGATCGGACTCGACAAATTCAGCGTCACAGATTGATTGACCGCCGTATCTGCACTCACCACATCAGACCACAACACGAGATAAAACTCACCACTGCTCTTTTGCAACAGCGTATGACGCACATTTTGAGTATTGCCCGCCAAGGAGTAGTTTAAGCCTCCCGAAGCCTTACTGCCTTGAGCATCATTGAGCAGACTCATCAGATTTTTGAGCGAGTAGAACGCAGGTTTTGGCGTACCATCCGATCGAATCAACCCAAAATTATTTTCTTGGTCAGGCTGGGGCCGCTCGTCCATCAGTTCGTATAGAAACGTACGCTGGATGCCTCGATTGAAATATTCCAAAAAGAGCCGAGGAACGTACTTCGCCGCCACCTGTTCTGAAACGCCTTTTTGACTAGCCTGGGTGTCGTTGATTGCCGTATGCCATCCGGTTTCTGTGACTATGATCGGCTTATCTTCTGAAACCCGCTTTGTATGAGATATCCATCGCCAATCGAGATCTTGAGCCGGGAGATTGCCCCCTGCGTAGCTGTGCATATTGCCCATATCCACCACCGATTTGAGCGACCCCAGACGCGACCCATATTCTGGAATCGCCAGCGACGGCGCAATCACCGGAAGATAAGACGTTGCCGCATTGCCTTTGATCGCCTTGTACAGATCGGTCTGATAGTCACGCACACCATCCGGGAAGGATTTGCCTTTGTAAGTCACTTCGGTGTTGACATCCCACTCGTTAGGGCCTTCGACTGCAATCACAGAAGACGTAACTTTTTTGAGCAGTTCGACCGCATTATCAGGGGTCACTCCGTCGCGAGCGTCCATCACTAGGGTCGATCGAATGCCAAACTGAGCCAATCGATTGAGCTTGTCAAACATGCCCGCATCATTGCCGCCATCGCGAATATGCCGAATGCCCAACTCTCGCAGTCTCGGCTCGACTACATCGCCAAATCGGGCATAGCTGGTGTCGGTATAGCGCAGATGCGTCACAATTCCTACCGAGTCGATAAAAGAATCGGCGCTTTTTGCCATTTCTGACGGGCTTTGGCTGGCAGCAATTGCCCCTCCAGAAATCGAAAACTGACTTTCAGGAATCACCTGTTTGGATTGAGTCGGACTTGACCACAACAGTTTGGCCACGGCGTTGCCGCCCGCTTCGCGATACTCCATTTTTAGGGCGTATTTTTGCCCGGCGGAGAGGTCGATCGTGCCCCGGTCTTCGGTGACGGCATGGCCTTGCCAATGATCGATCAGCAGTTGGCCGTTGACCCACAAGCGAACGCTGTCATCCGATTGGGTATGGAACGTGTAGGTTGCCGATTCTGTTGGTTGGATTTGACCCGACCAGCGCACCGAGAAAGAATCTGACGCAATTTGAGGACTCGGCGAACCGCTGCCCCAATCAAAATCGATCGTGCGATCGGTGCGAACCAACTTGGAATCGGTAAAATTATCATCGTCAAAATATTCGGCACTGACTCCTATCATCCCCAGGGTAGAAGAACTGGAGACCGCTGCTACTCTATCTTCTGGGAATAGGGCGTTGGGTGTAGTTGCGATCGAACTGGCCCCAGCAGGATTGGTTTGCAGGCTAACGCTGCGGCTATCCGTCTGGATACCGAGATTGAGATCTGACACAATGCTTTTCCTCGTGAGAAGTTTACTTAGCTGAGTCTCTGAATGGGAACACATTCAAATTGACTAAGGCTGGCGCTTTGGGAAAAAGCCATAAGGAATCTAGCACAGTGTCTTTTTCGACACACGATGAATTAGTAAAGTGCGTAAGTACGGCTTTTTCGGCGCAGGTTTCAGCCGATCGGCAGAGAAACGTTCAGTAAGTTAACGGATTAGTCGTGTTCGCAAAACTGTCCTCAAGATTGTCCTCAACCAGTACACAAGTTTTTTCAGGTCGAATTAGTTGAGGGTTTGAACTTGTAGAGGTTGAGCTTGTCGTAGATGTTGAACTTGTAAATGTTGTCAAAAAGCACCCTGCGGGCGATCAGTACAGCTTGAGTGTAGAGCGCGACTAAAGCTCCAAAAAATTAAATAAGTAACACTGAAACTGCCCTTGCCCAAACGCCTCAGTTGAGACGCTGGTATATTACCCCGACCAGTCTGGTCGATCCAAGTCAAGCGTTTAATCTTCACCTGATTTTTATAGTTAACCCTCACGGAAGTCAAGTGAAAGGGAAAAATTTGCTGGCTCTTTTGTCTCAAACGAATTCAAATTTCGCCAAAAAAGACTGCTCAACTCGTCGCCGCTTCTCTGACTGAACGGAATCTACAGCTTTCTTTGCCAACAATCCTGCTCAGCGCACAAAAAATGTAACGGTTTGCAACTTATAATTAGAACGAATAAACCATGAAGCATTCCTAAAGAGACTACATGCGTGTTGCGATCGCCGGAGCGGGCTTGGCAGGGCTGTCCTGTGCAAAATATCTAGTCGATGCGGGTCATACGCCGATCGTCCTAGAAAGCCGCGATGTATTGGGTGGGCTGGTAGCTGCCTGGAAAGATGAAGACGGAGACTGGTATGAGACTGGATTGCACGCCTTTTTTGGTGCATATCCCAACATGCTTCAGCTAATGGGTGAGTTAGATATTCTCGATCGCCTTCAGTGGAAACAGCACACGCTGATCTTCAATCAACCCGAAAAGCCAGGCGTGTTGTCTCGCTTTGATGTGCCTGACATTCCTGCGCCCTTCAATGTGATTGCCTCGATCATCAACAACAACGACATGCTCACCTGGGAGCAAAAAATTCGCTTTGCCTGGGGGCTATTGCCTGCGATCATTCGCGGTCAAAAATATGTCGAAGACATGGACAAATACAGCTTTTTAGAATGGCTGGAACGGCAGGGCATTGATGAAAAGGTCAACAGCGATATTTTTATTGCCGCAACCAAGGCTTTGACGTTTATCAATCCTGATGAAGTCTCTTCGACCATTTTGCTCACCGCCCTCAATCGCTTTCTGCAAGAGCGGTATGGCTCCAAAATTGCCTTCTTAGACGGGTCGCCAACAGAACGGTTGTGCCAGCCGATCGTCGATTACGTCACCGATCGCGGCGGAGAAGTGCATCTCAAAAAGCCGCTCAAAGAGATTTTGCTCAATTCGGATAATACGGTTCGAGGCTTTGCCATTCGCGGGCTGGATGGCGCACCCGATGACGTGATCACGGCGGATGCTTACGTTTCGGCCATGTCGGTCGATGTGATGAAGGTTCTCAGACCTGAAAGCTGGAAGTCATTAGAGTTCTTTCAAAAGCTGGATGGTTTGGAAGGCGTTCCGGTGATCAACCTGCATCTGTGGTTCGATCGCAAGCTCACCGACATCGACCAGCTTCTCTTTTCGCGGTCAGAGCTTCTCAGCGTCTATGCCGATATGAGTGTCACCTGCAAGGAGTATGAAGACCCCGATCGCTCCATGCTAGAACTCGTCCTCGCCCCCGCCAAAGATTGGATTGATAAGTCTGACGAAGCGATTATCGCCGCTACCATGCTGGAAATCGAAAAACTCTTCCCGCAGCACTTTAAGACCGAGAACCCCGCCAAACTGCGAAAATATCGAGTGGTGAAAACGCCGCGATCGGTCTATACCGCCAGTCCTGGCCGCCAAGCTTATCGTCCAGACCAGGCGACTCCCATCCAAAATTTCTTTCTATCCGGAAGTTATACGATGCAGAGATATTTAGGCAGTATGGAAGGTGCCGTACTTTCTGGTAAGCTGACAGCGCAAGCGATTTCAAACGCCGACTCTCTGGCTGTCTCTACTGAGCAGCGACCACTGGTCACGACTCCTTAGCAATTCGCGCTTTGTCAACCTTCCAGACTGCATCAGAATGCTGCAATTGCCCGAACCAACCACTTCCTGCTTGAGAACACTGGCTTCCGTGGAAGACGCTTACGAACACTGCCGCCAAATCACGGCGAAGTACTCCAAAACGTTCTATCTAGGAACGCTTCTAATGTCGGCGGCAAAACGTCGGGCAATCTGGGCAATCTACGTTTGGTGCCGTCGCACTGACGAACTAGTAGACGGCCCCAACGCCAATCTTACCAACGACGAAACCCTCGACCAGTGGGAGCGCCGCTTAGAAAACATTTTTGCGGGACATCCTCAGGATCATTTCGATATGGCGCTGGTCGATACGCTAGAGCGCTACCCGCTAGACATTCAGCCCTTCCGAGACATGATCGCCGGACAACGGATGGATCTGTATCGCAGCCGTTACGAAACCTTCGATGAGTTGCACCTCTACTGCTATCGAGTCGCCGGAACGGTCGGGCTGATGTCCACAACGGTCATGGGCATGGACAATACGCCGCGCACTGCCCCCTGGGAGCAGTCAAAACCGTTGCACAATCCAGTTGAGGAAGCGATCGCGCTGGGCATTGCTAACCAGTTAACCAACATTCTGCGCGATGTGGGAGAAGACGCTCGGCGCGGTCGGATTTACCTGCCGTTAGAAGACTTAGCGTTATTTAACTACACCGAAGAAGATCTGCTGAAAGGAGTCGTAGACGATCGCTGGCGTGCTCTGATGCAGTTTCAGATTCAGCGGGCCAGAAAGTTTTATGTGCAGGCAGAAAGTGGAATTGGGGCGCTGAGTGAAGATGCCCGTCTGCCCGTCTGGTCAGCACTGATGCTCTATAGCCAAATTTTGGATGTGATCGAGCGCAACGGCTACGACAACTTTAACCGTCGGGCTTACGTTCCTGGCTATAAAAAAATGGTGTCACTGCCGATCGCGCTGCTCAGAGCCAAAGTTCTCTAGCTGACAGTCGGCGAAAACAGACGTAACGGAGCAGACACATCGGAGCAAGGATCAATTCCTGATCCGATAGGTCAGTTCTTTGGTCACGATGCGCTCATCGATAATTGGTGAATTGCAACGCCATCGGGTAGTCTTCTTGTTTGAGGCGCTGCATGACGGCTTGTAGATCGTCCTTAGCTTTGGCAGACACGCGCACCGCATCGCCCTGAATCGACCCTTGCACCTTTTTGAACTCGTCGCGAATCAGTTTCGTAATTTGTTTGGCGACTTCTGAACTGATGCCTTTTTTGAGCTTGATTTCCTGGCGGACTCGATTGCCACTGGCGGATTCGGGCTTGCCGTAGTCAAAAATCTTGAGCGACAAATTGCGCTTGGCCGCCTTGGTTTGCAGAATCGTTTGAATCGAGTCCAGCGTAAATTCGCTATCGGTGTTGATCACGATCGCCTCCTCACCCAGTTCCAACGTCGTTTTGGTGTCTTTGAGATCGTAACGAGCAATAATTTCGCGATTGGTTTGATCGACGGCGTTGACGAGTTCTTGGCGATCGAAGTCGCTGACAACATCAAAAGAAAATGTAGAAGCCATAGGAAAATAGACGATTGTGGGGCATTCACAGACTTATTTAAGAGTACTCATAATGCTCATGAGGATCAAAGACCCAATGCAATAAGAGCCACTGGCGAACATCAGCGATCGCAACAGAGGAATATTCAGAATATAGGCGGCGGAGTAGAGCAGACGAATCGGCAAGTAAGCGATCGCCGTCCAGCCTGCCATTTCGGAAGTTTGCCCGGTGACATAGGCCATCAACGCCGCTACGCTAAACAAAGTGAATGACTCCCAGGCGTTTTCGTGCGCCCAGGTGGCCCGTTGCCCAAAAGCAGGTAATTTTTCTAGCGCAGCGCGAGGAGCCGCCATCATTTCTTTGTCGTAGCCCGCCCGCACGCGAGCCAGCCCCACCACTCCAAAGGGCAGGTAGACCAGAACGGCGGCGATGGCGATCGATCCCAACAAAATCGTCTGCACAGGCAACCCAAACAAACTCATTCTCAGCCCTCAGTCAAAATAGAACAACGTCACGATCTTACGTTGATCTTCGGCATCGTGGCAGGTTTGTAGCAGGGTTTGGCTATCGTGGAAGGCAAAACAGATCAATTGCTGACAGCGAGAAATGATTTCTTGGTTACAGAGCGCGCTGGCCTCCGCCAGAGAAAGATTATTATTCTCAGGATTTTCGACCAGGTGCATGACGTTTTCAAGCTGTTCGCGAGATTCACGAGGCTGACGATCCATTGTTTGGGGCAAGATCACCGTCAGTAGACTGGGATCAGCCCGTAGAGCGCCGCGAATCGCCGCAAAATTCGTACCCGTAGACCCAGATGTAATGAGACGATTTCCTTCTAAAACCAGCGCATAGCTCATCGTTTCAATCAGGTTTTGATGAGTGATGGGAACATGCCGAGACCCCAGCAGGGCGATTCGCTTGGAACTGGTCTGCTGAATGGTCGCTAGTTCTTGTAAAAAATCATCGACTTTAGGTAGATCGATCGACTGACTCAAAGCCGTATTTATCGTGACAACGCCGTCATTTTATCAGACGGGCTGATCATCCTAACAAATTATGGAAATGCGTCAAGAATCCGCGATCGCGATTGAGTTCCGTCACTGGAGCGATCGTCTTTTTCCATCACGTCAGTCCGATGAAGTTTTTTGCTTCGTTGCTTGGCGCTTCTGCCCCCCAAGCTGCCAATTCTGGGGACTTTAAGACAAGGGTTTTAGTTCAAGTTTCTTATTTATGGGTGATTTAGGACGCGATCTGACTCTGTAATCAAAGCCAAAAAATGATCGAATTCCCTCATCCCTCACCTCTCCTTCCCGTTCCCATCCCCTTCCAATCGGGAACACTCGACCTAAAACAGGCAGCAAACCTATGTGGACGATGCTCAAACGGCAGGCTTGGCAATGGCGAGGAGTTTTGATTGCTGTTCCGGGTGTGGCGGGGGTGGTGATTGGCTTGCGGTTGACGGGCTTGCTGCAAATGTTGGAATTGGCAATGCTCGATCAGTTTTTTTTGATGCGTCCCGTAGAAGCGATCGACTCCCGCATTGTGATTGTCGAAATCAATGAGTCAGATGTGCAAAAAGTCGGACAGTGGCCGATGTCAGACGCGACGCTGGCTCAGTTGATTACCCAGATTAAGCAGCAAAAACCAAGCGCGATCGGACTGGATATCTACCGCGATTTGCCCGTCAATCCAGGAGCCAGCAAGCTCAAACGAGTTTTTGAGACAACGCCCAATCTGATTGGGGTGCAAAAAGTGGCTCAAAGTGCCGATAGCTCACCAGTTGCGCCGCCGCCAATTCTCAAAAAGCTCGATCAGGTTGGCTCTAATGATTTGCCGCTAGACAGTGATGGCAAAATTCGTCGAGGACTGCTGTATCTGCAAGACCGAGAGGGCAACGACATTTTGAGTTTTGGGTTTAAGTTGGCAGCGCTTCACTTACAAAAACAGGGCATCCAGCCAGAAATGACGGCGGACGATCAGGTGAAATTGGGTAAGGCGGTGTTTCCTCTGTTTCAAGCCAGCGACGGCGGTTATGTGCGGGCAGAAGATGGGGGCTATCAGGTGTTGCTCAACTATCGGGGGCAGGCTCAACCGTTTCAGACGATCGCGATGACGGATGTGCTGAATAATCAGATTCCGTCTGCCTTGATGCGCGATCGGATCGTCTTGATTGGGGGCAGTGCCGAAAGTCTCAAAGATTTGTTTTATACGCCTTACAGCAGCACTTTTTTGTCGGCTCCCAAACGAACTCCCGGTGTCGTCATTCATGCCAATCTGGTCAGCCAAATTTTGAGCGCGACGCTGGACGATCGTCCTTTGATTAAAACCAGTGACGAAGCGGCGGAGATTGTTTGGATTGTGAGTTGGTCGATGCTGGGGGCGGTCTTGAGTTGGAGGCAGCGGCATATGATGAATCAGCGATCGCAAGCCAAAACTCCCTGGTTGGCGAGTAGTGTGTTTCTAGCGGGAGGGGGCTTGGTGATGGGCAGCTATTTCGCCTTTTTGCAGGGCTGGTGGTTGCCTGTGGTGCCGCCTTTGTTGGCTTTGGGCGGGTCGTCGATCGCCGTCATGGCCTATGTCGCTCGTATGGCTTCAGAAATTCGCAAAACCTTTGGTCGCTATCTCACGGATCAAGTCGTGGCCAGCTTGCTCGAAAATCCAGAAGGGTTGAAAATTGGGGGCGATCGGCGCAAGATTACGATTCTCACTTCTGATCTGAGAGGATTCACTGCCACATCAGAACGCTTGCCTCCCGAAGAAGTGGTTCAGATTCTCAATGTGTATCTCGAAGCGATGACAGATGTGATTACTTTTTATCAAGGTACGATTGATGAATTTATGGGTGATGGCATTCTCGTTTTGTTTGGTGCGCCGACGACTCGCAAGGATGATGCAGTAAGAGCAGTGGCGTGTTCTGTTGCGATGCAGTTAGCGATGGCGGAGGTGAATGAAAAACTGCGTCAATCCGGTTGGTCAACGTATCTAGAAATGGGTATCGGCATCAATACTGGAGAAGTCGTCGTGGGCAATATCGGCTCCGAAAAACGCACAAAATACAGTGTGATCGGCAGCCATGTCAACTTAACGTATCGGATCGAATCCTTTACGATCGGCGGTCAAACCCTAATCTCAGAATCCACCTTTCAAGAAGTGGAGTCGCTGGTCAAAATTAACGGAGTCACACAGGTACAGGCAAAGGGCGTACAGCATCCCATCTCGCTCTATGATGTAGCGGGCATTGGCGGCAAATACAATCTATCCTTCGCTCAACATCAAGAACATTTCTTTGCGCTACCCGCAGCCATTCCGATTCGATATGCGCCATTAGAAGGCAAACACATTAACGAAACGCTGTCAAAAGCCAGACTCCTGCAACTGTCAGAACGCGGGGCAGACGTACAGTTTGATGAGTCAGATATGGAATCCTTTCCGACAGCGTTGAGTAATCTCAAACTTAATTTATTGATGAACGATCGCCCAGAAATTGCAGCCGAAGATATCTATGCCAAAGTGGTCAAAACTTCTCCAGAAGCGGGAAAATTTCACATTCGATTTACGGCCAAAAGTCCGATCGTGGGGCAGATTTTGGATCAACTCTATCGATCGATTTCAACCCCTGAAACTTAGCGGATGTTTGAGAAATTTTGAGGAATTTTGAGGCTTGCTGCATTGGTTGGCAATCGATTTTGGAGCGGATATAACAGGTTAAAGCTTTCAATTGATCTGCTGCATCTTCCGATCTGTCACCACACGATTTTAGCGATCGCTTCGTGAATTTGATAAGGTTATTACTGACGCTGACACCCAGTTTCGCTGCCCAATCTGCCGCAGCAGAGAGCCAAAAACCGCAGGCAGACCAACTATTTCAACAAGGCAATCAGCTTTCTGATCAAGGTAAGTTTCGTGAAGCGCTGCCTGTCTTTCAGCAAGCTCTAAAGATTCGCCAAAAGCTTTCAGATCGGGTCGGTGAAGCAGATACCTTGAATGCGATCGCCCTCACTCATCAACAACTCAATCAACTCGACGCGGCTCTTCAGACGTATCAACAAGCGCTGCTGATCTATCGCAAAGAAAAGCGTCCCCTGCTCGAAGCTTATGTGTTGGGGTCAATCGCGTCGATCTATCGAGATCTCAATCAGCCAGAAGCAGCCCTGACCGCATTTGAACAAGCACGATCGCTGTTTCGGTCAGAAAATAAGCCTCAACAAGAAACTCGGACGCTGCTCTCGATCGGACTGACGGTTTATCGATCGGCCAAACCGGATCGCTTGCAGTTGGCGTTGGCGGCGGGTCAGCAAGCCTTAGAGATCGCCAAAACTTTAGAAAAATCAGCACTTGGTGATCAAGCTCAATTTCTCAAAGGACAAGCCTTGACGCTGATCGGTTTGGCTTATATGGCTGAGAACCAATTTGAACCCGCGATCGACAGCCGCAAACAAGCGATCGCCAGCTTTCAAACGATCAAGGGCGCGCTGTCAAAACTTTTCAAGACCGAGGCGCAAAAGCCACGATCGCTTCCCTTTGGACAGTAGACGATGGCGGAACTCAAGTTTTGATGGATGCCTTTTATGCCCGCTTAAAAAAGGGAAATTTGACAAAAATTGAGGCTTTACAACAGGCACAGATTGCTTTGATGAAGAACGATCGATCGCTCAACTACTCAAATCCAATGCGCCAAATGGCGCTCAACCAATCTACAGTCCCCTAGACCATCCCTACTATTGGGCCCCATTTATCTTAATTGGCAACGGACTCTAATCAACGCCAATTCGATGAAATCTTTCGCCACAATGATTAATCTGACGTGAATTCGATGAAATCCCTCGCTGTGGCGATCACTCCAGGCAGCCCCCTAAATCCCCCAAGTTTGGGGGACTTTGAGCAAGAAATCCTGTCCGAAAGTCCCCCAAACTTGGTAGGGTTGATTTATTCTAGGGAGAGAAAAGCGAACAGCCGATTCCCTCATTAGTTGCTAAGAACCATCCAAATGAAAGAATCAGGGTTTTGGGTTTCCTTGATTTTCCCTTAATCAGAATGAATCAGCCCTACCCCAAACTTGGGGGGTTGGGGGGCAGAAGCGTTAAATACCGAAGCGAAAAAACTCTATCGAA
>NZ_JBJPHS010000074.1:0-33335 GCF_052939495.1 Phormidesmis sp. 146-12
GGGGGTTGGGGGGCAGAAGCGTTAAATACCGAAGCGAAAAAACTCTATCGAATTTACGTTAAAAACAAAAGACCTTGGACGTTAGACAGGGCAAGATTGAATCTTCGTCTAATATCCTCGGTCTAATGTTTCTCGTCATTTATTTCTCGTCTTTGCGGGAATGATGAATGCAGAATCCAGAATTAACCGTTCCACATTCACCACTCAACAACGCTACTTAGCAGCTTGACGCTCTTTCGCTTCCTTGATCACTTCTTCGGCAATGTTGCTGGGGCAAGGCGAATAGTGAGAAAACGACATTGAGAACTGTCCGCGTCCAGAAGTCATGGTTCGCAGGTCGCCAATGTAGCCAAACATCTCGCTCAACGGCACATCAGCCTTGATGCGGGCCCCAGTTTGTCCGGTTTCCTGAGACTTCATCATGCCGCGCCGACGGTTGAGATCCCCGATCACGTCGCCCATGTAGTCATCAGGTGTGAACACATCGACATTCATAATCGGCTCAAGCAACTGAGGGCCGGCTTGGGGAATGGTTTGCCGATAAGCAGATTTAGCTGCGATTTCAAAGGCGATCGCCGATGAGTCAACCGGGTGGAAACCACCTTCTGTCAGCGTGAACTTCAAGTCCATGCAGGGGAAACCCGCCAACACGCCTTTGTCAATACAGCTTTCAAAGCCTTTTTGTACGGCTGGCCAATACTCTCTCGGCACCGTCCCGCCTGTCACCGTGGACTCAAACTGGAAGCCGCTTCCTGACTCACCGGGTTCAACAATGTAGTTGATCTTGGCATATTGACCCGATCCACCCGACTGTTTCTTGTGAATGTAGCCATCTTCGACACGCTTGGTGATCGACTCGCGGTAGGCGACTTGAGGTTCGCCCACTTCGACTTCAACGCCGTGAGTGCGCTTGAGAATGTCTACCTTAATGTCAAGGTGAAGTTCACCCATACCTTTGAGAATCGTTTCGCCACTTTCCTCATCGGTCATCATGTGGAACGAGGGATCTTCCTGCACCATTTTGGTGAGAGCGGCTCCCATCTTTTCTTCCCCACCTTTGAGCTTGGGTTTGACCGAGATCGAAATCACAGGCTCCGGGAAAACCATCGGTTCCAACGTTGCCGGATTCTTGGGATCGCAGATGGTGTGACCCGTCCGCACGTTCTTCATGCCGACGATCGCAATGATATCGCCCGCTTGAGCCGATTCGATTTCTTCGCGAGAGTTAGCGTGCATTTCAACTAGACGGCTGACCCGCTCAGTTTTGCCCGTCGCTGTATTGAGAACGGTGTCACCCTTAGACAAAGTACCAGAGTAGAGGCGCGTGAAAGTCAGGGCACCAAAGCGATCGTCCATGATCTTAAAGGCCAGCGCCCGTAGCGGTTTAGCCGGATCGACGATGGCAAAATTGCCCGTTTCTTCCCCGTCCAGATCGACTTCGGGCTGCGGATTGACTTCCATTGGGTTGGGCAAATAGTCCACGACCGCATCCAGCACCAACTGAACGCCCTTATTCTTAAAGGACGAACCGCAGTAGGTCGGGAAAAACGCCATGTCGCGAGTGCCCTTCCGAATGCAGCGCTTCAGGTCTTCGATGCTTGGCTCTTCGCCTTCCAGGTATTGCTCCATCAGGTTGTCGTCTTGCTCGACCGCTAATTCAATCAATTGTTCGCGGTAAGACTCGACGGCCTCGACCATATCCGCAGGCACTTCGGTAATCTGATAGCTCATCGGGTCGCCAGAATCATCCCAAGTCCAGGCTTTGCGAGTCAGCAGATCGACCACACCTTTGAACTGTTCTTCGACACCGATCGGCAGCACCATCACCATCGGCTTGGCCGCCAACACTTTATCGACTTGTTTGACGACGCGATAGAAATCGGCACCCGTACGATCGAGCTTGTTGATGTACACGATCCGAGCGACCTTAGAATCGTTGGCATAGCGCCAGTTGGTTTCTGACTGCGGCTCGACCCCACCGGAACCACAAAACACCCCAATTCCCCCATCCAACACTTTGAGAGAACGGTAAACCTCGATCGTAAAATCGACGTGTCCGGGAGTATCGATAATGTTGAGTTGGTGGTCATTCCAAAAACAAGTCGTCGCAGCGGATTGAATCGTGATCCCGCGCTCTTGCTCCTGGGCCATAAAATCGGTTGTCGCTGCGCCTTCGTGAACCTCACCAATTTTATGGATTTTGCCAGTCAGCTTCAGGATTCTTTCGGTTGTGGTGGTTTTGCCAGCATCGACGTGGGCGAAGATGCCGATGTTTCGATAACGAGTGAGGTCTTTCATAGTTGCTCTGTAGATTGAATGCGACAAACCGTGGGCGACTTCCTGCAAGCGCTACTCAGAGACAGGTGCCTCTTGTGTAGTCAGTACAGGTGGATTTCAATCACTCGGAATATCAAGAAATCCTGTTCCCTGGCTCTGGCAGTATTACTGATTGTAAAGTGTCGGGGGCAAAGGTTGGAGAGGTCTCAAAAATTGAACCCCGTTGACACAGAGAAAGACCGCCTAACGTCAACAGTCCGCAGGAGAAGGCTAAATGCTTCGATCCGTTTTCTCTAGTCGTGAAGAGGGTCGTGAATCGAGTTCCCTATCTAAGGGCTGCCTGACAGACTGTGTTTTCTGCCGCCCGACTGCGCTCAACGGTGCGCTCAACGGCTCTTCTACACCCCTACCCGATCAAACTTTGTGCCCGTAGTGAATCGCTCCTCAATTCTAGCAAACTCTCTGAAATAACCTTTCGATCGAGAAGTTCGGAGAACCGTGCCTTAAGGTAAATTCCATAAAACCGCTCGCTGCGGTCAGTTCAGTCCGTCCCTAAATTCTCTACCAGTGCGGAGCCTTTCACCGCAAATCCCTTAAAGTCTCTCAGAATTGGCAGCTTGGGAGGCAGACGTGCCAGGCAACGAAGCGAAAAAATTGTCGAACTGACCCTCTAGCCAGGAATTTTGATGCCAAAGGAGAAACATGACCCGCGATCGCGCGTACTTTCTACACAAATCTCACCGCCCAGTAATTTGACAAACTGCTGGCTGATGGCCAATCCTAGCCCCGTGCCCCGCTTAGATTTTCGTCCTGCCTCAGTCTGCACAAACGCCTCAAACAGTTTGTCCATTTCTGCTGGAGAAATTCCATATCCAGTGTCTTCTACCTCAAACTCAAGCGTGTGAGGCATGGGAAAGTCGGAGTCAATTGAGTCGTCTGATCCGACGCTTTCCGGCTCACTCTCCATAGGTCGAGACCAGCACCCTACCTTTACTCGCAAACTGACACTGCCGCGATCGGTAAATTTAAACGCATTACTCAGCAGATTGATCAACACCTGAGACAGCTTATTGGCATCGGTTTCGATCCGGTGGGGCAGATCGGGCGCGAGGTCAAAGGTCAGCGTCAACCCCTTGAGTGTGGCTTGCGGACGAAACATTTCTTCTAGCGTTTTGAGCAACTCCCAGAGGTCAACCTGTTCCACTTCTAGGGCGACGACACCCGCCTCGATTTTGGAGACTTCTAAGACGTCGTTGATCAGTTTGAGAAGATGCTGCACGCTGTGGTCGATCGTCACCAGTCGTTCTTTTTGGCGAGTATTGAGCGATTGGTCGTAGCCCAAAATTTCACTACAACCCAGAATAATCGCTAAAGGCGTTCGCAATTCATGGTTCATGTTGGCTAGAAATGCACTCTTGGCGCGATTAGCCGCTTCTGCTTGCTGTTTGGCGTTTTCTAGAGCCAGATTTTTCTCTCGCAGTTCTTGAGTCCGCTCTTGGACTTTGATTTCCAGGGTTCTAGAATACTCTGCTAAAGATTGGTGCGAAACCTTCAAATCAGTCCACATCAAGAGTCCGCGACTGAGCAACGCCGACCCAACCAACGCCAGCCCCGGCGACACCACCACGACCCACCACCCCAGCCAAAAGCACAGATAAGCGCTGCCTCCCAAACTGATGCCAATCAGACCAATGGCGCAGACCGTCCAGCGCAGCGAAAACAGCCGTGAACCCAAGGCCGCCCCCACGCCCGACCAAACCAAAATCCAGCCCCACTCTAGTAACTCAGGAACGCCCCGCAGCAGCGGCCGACCCTCTAACGCCGCACTCAAAAGCTGGTTGGCTACATTCGCGTGAATCTCGACCCCAGACCAGGCAGACTGAGAATCTGTTGTAAAAGGGGTATAGAAGCGATCGCTCACACTTTCGGCGATTGACCCCACGACGATGAGACGATCGCGCATCAGATTAGCTGGCACCTGATCATTCAAGACCTGAGTCAGCGAAACGGTTGGTGTCCCGGCTCGATAGCGATAAAAGTTAGACAAGATCTGAAAGCCGCCCGCATCGGCTCGCACGTAGCCCCCCTCAGAAGCTTGTAGCGGCACTAAGTTAGCTTTTCCTAACCGGAGTTGACCATCGGGATTTTGCTGAGGCAAAACGTTTTCAGCCTTTAGGTAGGCGAGGGCTAACTTTGCGCCTAGAGTCAGCGTTGTTCGGGGTTTGGGCTGGTTGTCAGGGGATTTACGATTGACCCGCACAGAGAGCAGATTCCGCCGCACTTTGCCATCGCCGTCCTGTACCAAATCGCTGGCTGCTACCTGGTCTCGGCTCTTTAGTCCAACGGGGGCTTTGATTGCCGGGCCGTCTGCCCCACTGACCACTTTCTCAATCACAAATAAGTTAGGCGTTGAGACAAAGGCTTTGAGTAACGCTTGTCGTCCTGGCTCGACGGGCAGATCTCGGTATAGATCCAGTCCGATCGCTCTGGGCCGCTGATGATCAAGTTTTTGGATCAGGGTGGCCAACGTCTGATCAGAGAGGGGCCAGGCTCCGAGATTCCTAATATCCGTTTCGTTAATCGTCACCACGACCACACGAGACGCTCCGGCTTCTGGTGGGCGCAGCCGAAACCACTGATCGAGAATGGCCCACTCCAGTAGCTGCAAGCCTCCGGTGAGTTGCAAGGCGATCGCGGCACCCGCCACACCAAAAACAATCAGTCCGATGCGCTGTCCCTGGACGATGCGCTCTTTGAGCGGTTTCCACATAGGTCAGTCAATAGTCTCTAGAGAACAGGGCCTTCATTGAGGAAGATGCATCTACTAGCATTCAGCGGTGAATTTGGATATTTAGCCCCTGCTTTCACCATTGTGCATTCAGCACGTCCTCATTGGCTGTTCCTATTACCTATTACCATTCCTTGAGTGGCTTTTTATTTTTTGAGACTATTTAGTTTGAGACACGATGACTTCGGTGAGCGCTTCTAGACCGACCGATCGCAGTAGCTCTGTCCAGACGGTCGCAAGGTGAGCATTGTTGGGTTGGGTTTGACGAAGCTCAGTCAATAGGGAGAAGGCTTGAACCCACAGACCTTGTGATAGATAAAGGGACACGCGATCGCTGGCTTTGGCAGTCGCTAACCTTTCTTGGGCCGAGGGATCGAGTTGGATGCGTTTGATCCAGCCACCGACGACCCAATCTGAGGTGCGATCGTTCTGGTTGCACACGAGGGCGGCTGTCCAGTAGTAGGGCTGATCTGGCTTGAGTTGTGGCGCTTCTGAAGGCAACCGTAGACTCACTAGCCCCGCTTTTGTTGAAATCGGCACCAGCGTTTGATAAATGCCATTCATCTCTGCATCAAAAACGCTCAATTCCACCATTTGGGCCGTCGTCTTGGGAAGGTAGATCCAAAAATCGGGTCGATCGCTGGACGTGAGTGCCATTTGCCCTTTGGGACTGAGCGCCATCAAGCGGCTGGTCGGATTGGGCGATCGTACACAGAAGGTCGAACTGGTGCGTGAACCACCGCCTGCTGTGCCGTTGGGAGAGCCTTGTCCAGGAGGGGGTTCGATTTGCGCGACAGCTTTAAGTTGGCTCCCTGAGTAGAAACCTAGAGCGACGGATAACGATAGGCAGGTAGCAATACGGCGAAGTGTAGTCATGATTTGCAAACAGAAGGTTATCGTCATTTAGCAGAGAAGCAGAGCTTGAGGAAAGAAAGACGAGCTTGCAGCGTTGGGCGACTTGAGCGACGGAGCGGGAAGCGTTGAGACCCTGCCAGCCCTCAATTTTTTGAGAGGCGCTTGGCGGGAGAAAGCGGATAATTTTACTGCCGTCGATTAAGGGGCGTGTGACTCAAAGCTACTCTGTACTTTATCAGTGTCTACTCAGTGTAATTGCTGAGGTTTTAGGCAATTATTCTATTAATTATCTAAAGCTTTGATGAAGAATCTTCAGATTCCTACGGAGCAATTTTCTTTAGTTCTGTGAACTCTGCCTCAAGGCTATCCTGAGGATTACGGCAGTCTTTTGTTACGCTCAGTGTTTATAACCAGTTGCCGATTAAAACAAACGGTGCCCAATAATACGGATGATTGAAGGCGGGCTGTTTGAGGAGGTGTAGCTGCGCCGATCGCACCGCTTCTCCTTTGACTCTAGATTTGGCAAACGCTTGATAAAACTGCACCATAAATTCGGCCGTGGATTGATCGTTGACCTGCCAGAGGGTGGCCAGGGTGCTGCTGGCTCCCGATCGCACCGCCACGCCTGCCAATCCCAAAGCGGCCCGTCTGTCGCCCTTAGCTGTCTCACAAGCACTCAAGACGAGTAGGTCGATCGAGGGCAGATTCAGATATTCGCGGTTTGTCAGCAGAGTGTCTAGCGCCTTGACGTTAAGTCGGCCATCCCAGGTAGCGATGTAGGTGTCTTCTGCTTTGGAGCTAAATTCGCCGTGAGTGGCTAAATGGACGACTGAAACAGGCTGTGTTTTGAGTTTAGATTTTAGAGTTTGGGTCGTAAAGGTTTCGTCAAGCAGCACGGTTGAGGTGAGCAGGCGACCAATTCTTATGACTTCTTGTTTGACTCCGGGCAGGGGCGCAAAGGTGGTGTTTCCCTGGCTCAGTCCGCCGATCAGCGCTCGAATCTGGGGATGAGTCGTCTGTCTTCCAAATAGACGCAAACCCGGTGTCACGACAACTTGATATTGCTCAATTAGATACTGGTTGCCGTCGTAGAGCGCGGCCATAGGCAAATCTCGCAGTACCCCATCCAACACAAACACCAGCGTTTTGATTTGAGAATGAGCCAGATGTGTCAGGGCAGGTTTGACCAGCCAGGAATAGAGGTCTTGAGCGATCGGCAGTCGTTCTTGAGCAAAGGAGGTCGATCGTAGAGACTGCCGCATTCGTCGCCCGGTGTCTTCTACTTGAGTCTGGGAAGCTTGGGTGGCATAGTGGCGCAGCGGCTGACCCGAAATTGCTAAAATCACCTCCAAGCGATCGACTAAAACAATGGGATAAATCACCGCCGCTTGGGGATCGATCTGATCGACTTGCTGAGGTTGGCTATCCACGCAGGCTTCTCGAAAAAAGTTGGCCAACTCGGCCAATTGGAGTGACTCGATCAGCGATCGGGCCTGTTTTAAATTGTCCTGCTCGATCTCAGCGCTAGCCGAATTGGACTGTTGTAGCAGCAGATCGACTAACTCTCGATACACAGGTTCGACTTTTTCTCGAAATGAAAACTGAGCATCTTCGCTGACAGTCACCAGATCGTTTCTTAACAGTTGCAGCGTGTTGACTGCTTGAGTGTAAGAGGCGATCGCTAAAGTGTAGTCGTCTTCATTCCCAATCTGATTTAAGCGGGCTTTTGTTTTGAGAATTCTTCCGAGTTGCCATTGCCATTGATAGGTGATATCTGAAGCGTGAATAATTTCTGATAACAGTAGTGCCTCTCGTGTGAGCGATTCTGCGTCTGACCATTGTTGAATCTGCTCATAAAGCTGTCCTAGTCGTCCTGTTGCGTAGGATTGCGCCCGGAGATTTCCCAGGCTTTTGGCTTGCTGAATGGCCTTTGCCAGCAGTTGAGCGACTGATTTGAGGTCGGAGGCGCGGGCTACTTCAGCGGAGGTTTCGTTGAGATTGACCCATTTCATCAAGCTTTGTGCCAGATTGATTTGGGCGTAGATGGCGGTTTGGCTGGACGGTAAGGGGTCGAGTTGCGATCGAATTTGCGTCAACAGTCGTTGGATTTGAGTCGTCCGATCTTCCTGCAAGGTTTCTGACAAGGTTTCTGACTCGATCAACAGGTCAAGCTGGTTGAGTTGGGCCTGAAGTCTAACGGGACTGTCTGCTGCGGCCGCCTGTTCATAAAACATCAGAGCCGCTGTCTGCTGATTTTTTGCCTCTGCGGTATTGCCCAAATTTAACCAGGCAATTTGCATATCGGGGCGCGATCGAATGCGTTGAGCGATCGCCAGACTCTTCTGCAAGACTCTTTCTGACGCAGCCAAATCGCCCGACACCCGCAATACATTGCCCAAATTTAACAAAGCCACCGCCTTGAGCGAAGACTCTGACTCGTTTTGCAACGCCGCTTCGATCTGCTCTAGTTGGGTGCGGGCGCGACGATAAAATCCCAGTGCTTGCAGCGCTTTGGCTTGATTGAGTTGGGTGCCGATCGTGCCCGTCGAATCTTTCACGCGTCGATACTGGTTTTCTGCCTGTTGCCAGGTTTTGAGAGCCGCCTGGGGCTGGCCTTGCGTCAGATAGAGTTGGCCCTGAGTGTTGAGAATTTGGGCGCGAGTGAGTGGAGAAGCGGGCAACGCGATCGCTTGTTGTAGCGTTTGAGTCGCTTGCAGTTGGCGGCCAAGCTGCTGATAAGTGAGCGCCAGATAGCTAAAAATCAGGGCTTGATTGGAGGTGTCTCCCGATCGGTGCAGGCGATTTGCCTCCGTTTCCCAGACGTTGGCCGCATCCAAAAACCGACCTGTCTGATAGAGCGTTTGCCCCATCTGAATGAGCGGCTGGACTGAAACCGCAGGCACCGAGACCGGAATGCCGATCGCCATGTGCGCCGTTCCTGGAATTGTGCCGCCCACCAAAAAACAGAGAATTAGTCCCAGAGGCACCTTTCTAAGCAGCCTTTTGAAAAAAAGACACCTCGATCGTATCCACATCCACATACTTCTCAATGACCTACTGACTGAGCAGACTGACAATTGATAGGGGACTGACTCACAGAAGTCTCGGTGGCGATCAAACTCACTGAACCATCAGGGGCGATCCTCCAGCCTGTGGCCTCGATCAAAGGGGTCGGAACGGGAGTCGCGATCGTCGAAGGGGTTGAGGTTGTCGTTTGCTCAGTCCTCCAATCGATCCATCCGGCTCCCTGTATCCCTTCTCTCGGTGTCGGGGGCAAGCCGCCTCGTCCGGCCGTCACAAAGCTATTGAGTCGCGATCGCGGCGCACAAGTTTGAATCACGTCACGAGTCACATCAATAATCTCATTGGGCAGGGGATTCGTTCCTTGACTGGGATCAAGCGGAAAGGTGTCGATCGTCACAACGCCATTGATTCCGAGATCTGAACTGGCCGTAATGTCGCTGAAGGGTGTTAATTGTGATCGAGAGGTTAGCCCTAAAATCGATCGGGCGTTCAGACGAATAGTGCCGCCGCGTCCTTGAAAGCTGTTGGCGCTGATGTCGCTATTTTCGGACGGTTTTGCCACAATAAAGCCTGCTCGAATGTCGATATTGCCGCCGTTGCCCGCGTCGTAGCCCCGTGCTGTAATCTGACTGCCTCGCCGCATCAACAGCCAATCGCGAATCGAAAGCGTGACGTTTGCCCCGTCGAAACTATCGGTTGTCGCAATCATCAAGCTGTTGTCGAGGGTGAGATTGTTTGCGTTGACCGAGAGCCTTCCGCCTTTTCCTTGTAGCGTGCTGGCGAGTAATAAGCCCCGATTCAATTCTATGTTGTCTGAATTGATCACCAGCGTTCCGCCTTGTCCACTGCCCCAATTACTGATGGAGATGATCGCCTGATTGTTGACGGTGAGTTGAGGGGTTTCGATAAAGACGTTTCCCCCGGCTCCCGTCGCACTGGCTGACGTGCTGGCAAACAGTCCCGTTTGAGTCGTGCCAATCTCCGAAACCTTCTGGGCCGTGGTTTGTAGCAGACCGCTGGACGTGGGAATCGTAATTCGTTCTCCGTCTTGAGGGGTGAGGGGCGGTTGGAAAGAAATTTTTCTGCCTCGCACGATCGCTGACGCAATGACCCCGGCTAGCGGTTCGACGACTCCATTGCCTTGAAGTTGGATGCGATCGCGGGCTGCGATGTAAATATCTCCGGACTGTCCGCTTCCGGAAGTGTTGGTGCGAAATTGTGCGCCATTGGTTGCCTCAAAGGTGTTGGCTGTAACTCGAATATTTCCGGCGTTGCCCTGTCCGTTGCTCTGGGTGGTGACTAGCGCTTGATCGTGCATTGAGAGGGCACCCGTGGTCAGCATAATATTGCCGCCGTTGCCGATCGCTTGGCTGCCGACTGCGCTGGCGATCGTGCCTCCGATGATGCCATTTGTTGGGGTTGGCAGGTCTCTCAACTTGATTTGGTCTGCGGCGATCGTGATGTTTCCGCCATCTCCCAATCCGGCCGTGCCTGCAATAATCGAACTTTTGTCGGCGACCGAGAGTAACGCACTGCTGATATTAATGTCGCCCCCCGCCCCCACCACACCCGGCCCGGTTTGACTCGCGATCGTGCTGCCTCCTGATAAAGCGAGTCGATCACCCAGGCGAAGATTAATATCTCCCGCATTGCCCTGTCCGGGTGAAATCGTCTGCAACAGAACTCCCTGATCGTTGATAATCGAGAACTGTCCCAAAACGCTGGTCGAGATCAGAGAACGATCGTTGAGTGAGAGCGATCGGGCAGATAGATCGATATTTCCCCCATCTGCTTGCCCTGCTGAAGTCACAAAATTGGTGATCAAACTGTTGTTGTCGAGTGCAATCGTGCCTGCAACTTGGACATTGACGTTTCCAGATTTTCTAACACCTGACGTTCCGGCGGTTAGCCCTGACTGCTCAGTGATCAAGAGCGATCCTGCCTGGACATTCAAATCGCCTCCGATGCCCGTTGAGCCGCGTCCTGTTGACGTTCCGACGACGGCAAATTTATCGAGTCTCAGGGCATCGATCGCGTTGAGAGTGACCGTGCCTGTATTCCCCGACCCACTGGTTACAGAAAACAGGATCACGTTGTCTTGCAGTGTGATCGAGTTAGCGCTGAGGGTGATGTCGCCACTATTACCTGTAGCGGTTAAATCTGTGCCTGTGAGTAATACACTGCCTTTAGCGATCGTGATTTGATCGGTTGCGTTAATTTCAATCGCTCCAGCATTAGTCCCTTGATTGGGGAGTGGACTGCTGATCCCATTTCCGATCGTGGTCGTTTGCAGTTCACTTTTTTCTAAAATTTCGACCGTTTTGGCGTTGATAGTAATTCCTGAAGTTGGAGTATTGGAGTTAGTCAATACGTTGGCGCTATCAGAACGAAGAATAGACTGCTGGCGTACTTGTAGACGATCGGCATCGATTTGAATTTTGCCTGCGGCTCCGATCGCGCTCTGGTTCACCGTGGTCAATAATTGTGAATCAGAAATGATGATTTCTCCTGCTTTGAGCCAGATATTTCCAGCATTTCTAATTTGATTGGCGAGAACCGTTGTAGACAGCGTAGAACCGTTGAGCAAGATGGCATCAGCGACGATCGCCAGATCCGAAAAAGCGCTCACCGTACTGTTATCAAAAGTTGCCTTGTCTAAAGCCGTGATCGTGAGTTGATTACCTGCCGATAAATTTCCTGTATTGGCGATCGTACCTCCAATCAAATCTAAATTCTGTCCCGTGGTTAAGTTTCCCCGATTGATCAGAGGTTGAGGTAAGCTAACGCCGCGTTGAATCCCGATCGGCAGCCTCACACTCAACAATGGAGCTTCTGAAGTTCTGGCAGCACTAAACAGACTGTTATCTTCAAACTTGAGAAACGGGGCAGTACTGGCAAAAAACGATCCGCCCACTTCTAAAGCCGCATTGTCGCCAAACGTAATGCCATTAGGATTGAGCAAAAACAGATTGACCGATCCATTCGTGCGAATCAGTCCGTCAATCAGAGAAGGCTTTTCGGTCACGCGACTAATAATCGTCTGTGTCCTCGCATCGGTGTCAAAGTAGGCCGATCGCCCCCTCAGCAGCGAGAATTCTTCAAAGCTTTGGTAGAGATTTTCTCCGGCGATCGTGCCTCCGGTAATGCGATATTCTTGCCCGTCAAAGGTGACGATCGCCGAGTTAGGCAGCGTGTTGTCAGGAATGACCTGCGATCGAGCCACCGAAGCAAAAAAACAGACCATCATCAGCGCCATCGCCCCACTGTTTTTGAAGGCGATCGAGTCAATAAAATTAAGGAAAGAATTGGGGAATAGCAAGCGTAACCAGCCTTTCAGGAACTTTTGTTTTTCAACAAGAATAACGCACACCCATAAGATGCGCTTCTCAATGCACAAATCCGCAAAATCTCACAATCTTTTTGCCACATTCAGATTTTTGTCTGATCTGTCAAATTTGATACGAATTCGACAAAATTCTTTGCTGCGCGTTCGAGATACCCGTGAGGAGTTGCTGATTTGGGATGCCCCGAAAGTTTCCGTTTGAAGATTTTGAATCAAGATTTTGATCTTGAAGGTCTTCAGAGTAGAGGATTGAGGACGCTAAATGACTAGAGAACAAAGCAAATTCATCGACCTCACATCAATCTACTGCCGAGTTGTTGCAATCTTCACCTGTTTCCGCCGATTAGGGCTGCGATCGCCATTACCAGCGCCACCGAATCGGTCGGCTTCGTCAAATAGTCGTGAAAGCCTGCTGCGATCGCTTCGTCTCGATCTTCTGCGCGCGCATAGGCCGTCACCGCAATAGAGGGAATGTCACCGCCCTGCTCTGGAGGCAGCGCCCGCACCTGTCGCATCAAACTGTATCCATCCATTTCCGGCATTCCCAAATCGCTGAGAATCACATCCGGCAGACTGTGAGATAGAGCCGTCAGCGCATCGCTTGCCGAAGAAACCGTAGTGACGATCGCCCCCTGTTCTTGCAGCACAAAGTTGAGAATTTCTCGCGAGTCTGCATCGTCATCCACCACCAAAATTTTGAGCGCGCAAAGCGGCTGGTCGGTCGAACAGTCCGAAGACGACAGAGGTGATGCAGGCGTAGATTCTTTAATGAGCAAAGGAAGCTTAACTGTGAAAGTCGCCCCCATTCCCTCACCTGGACTCGCCGCTTGAATGGTGCCATTGTGAAGCTCGACGAGTTGTTTGACGATCGCCAGTCCCAGTCCCAATCCGCCAAACGATCGCGTGGTGCTACTGTCTGCCTGCCGAAATTGCTCGAAGATGTGGGGCAAAAATTCGGGAGAAATGCCTTTTCCGGTGTCGGTAACCGTGATTTGAGCCAAAGCCTCTACAGCCGCGAGTTGAATCGTCACCTGTCCGGCTTCGGGCGTAAATTTGACCGCGTTTGAAAGCAGATTCCAGATCACCTGCTGCAACCGATTAAAGTCACCTGATGCCATGGTTTCTGGGGAGTCCACCAAAAATCTCACCGCGACGTTTTTTGCCTGCGCTGACAACCGCACCGTTTCTAACGCGGCTTCGATCGTCGTGACTAGATTCACGGGCGCAAAAACCAGCTTGAGTTTGCCTCTGAGAATGCGGGAAACATCGAGCAAATCTTCGATCAATTGGGACTGAAGTTTGGCGTTGCGCTCGATAATATCCAACGCTCGATCGCGCATCGCCTCGTCACATTTGCCGCCCTTGAGCAGCTTTGTCCAACCGAGAATGGGATTGAGGGGCGTTGCCTTCGGCACAGCGAAGCTGCCCGCAATTCGTGAGACAAGACGGCGAGAAATTCATCCTTGATGCGGTTGGCGGTTTCGGCCTGGGCGCGGGCCGATCGCTCTCGCTCTAACGCTTGATCGCGCTCCTCAATGGCACATTTTTGATCGTGAATATCGGTGCAAGATCCAAACCATTTGATAATTTGTCCGGTTTCATCTCGCAGAGGAAAGGCTCGCCCGATGTGCCAGCGATATTGACCGTCAGAAGCGCGTCTAAATCGATATTCGACATTGTAAAATTCTCCCGTCCTCAATGATTCTTGCCAAATGGGAACCGTTCTCTCGACATCATCGGGGTGCAAAATCGTACTCCAGCCTTCCCCTTCTGTTTGTTCGGGGCTGGCTCCGGTGTATTCATACCAGCGTTGGTTGTAGTATTCGTGATAGCCGTCGGGTCGCGTGATCCAAAACATTTGCGGCATCGTATCCGCCAGATTGCGAAATAGCAGTTCACTTTGTTGTAGGGCTTCTTCTGCTTGTTTGCGTTCGTCTTCGACGCGCATACGTTCGCTGATATCGATCACAACCCCAATCATTCGCACGGGTGTTCCTAACTCGCTGTAAAAAACTTGTCCTCTCGCATTTACCCAGCGCAACTCATCTGTATCAGCCCGAAACACTCGGTACTCACTTTGCCAATCCATAATCTGCTGCTGCATGGATTCTTGAAGGCTCTGTTCGACTCTAGAGATATCGTCTGGATGAACGCGATCGCGCCATCCTTCATATCTGCCGTCGTAGCTGCCCGCCGCAAACCCAAACATCTCTTCTAGCTGCTCATTCCATCGGCTGATTCCCGTTTTGACATTCCAATCAAAGCTGCCAATCTTTCCGGCTTTTTGAGCGAGTGACAAAAATTCTTGACTGACGGCTAATTTTTCTTCGGCGCGCTGGAGATCGGTCATGTTGCGACTAATCACCAAAACCGTCTCGACCAAACCATCCGCCCCAAATTCGGGCATCAGGGTCGCATCAAAATATCGCACCCCATTGATCCCTGGATACTTAAACTGCGCCGATCGCTCCTGTCCGGTCGCAAACACCGTTTGTAGATTTTTTCTCCACACCGTGACCACTTCTGGCGGCATTCCCATTTCCTGGTGTGTCTTGCCGATAAATTGATGAGGCGCAACCCCAGTGATGTGTTCGATCGCGGGACTCACATAAAGATAGCGAAGGGCGCGATCATATCGAGAAATCAGATCCGGAAGTTTGGCTAAAATCCCGGCGATCTGTTGTTCCTGATTACGCAAAAACGCTTCCGTTTGGAGTCTTGATTCTGTAGCGTCGCTCATTAGTCGCTCATGATTGGGAGTGAAAGAGGGAGGTCTGACGCACAGGGCAGTTTTGAGAAACGATCGTGGGCTGATCCAGGTGAGCAAGTCACGAAGGCGCAACCACAGGTTTTCTACCCCTTTCCTGGCCGGGCTAGACTAGCCTATACCTCTGGAGGTAGCGACACTTCCTCCTCAAGGTATAAACACGACGCGACGACCTGCGATTTGCTGTAAAAAGATTGTTACAAATTTCTGACATTTGACTTGACATCGCTAACGGAAACGCTACACATGAAAGAGTAGGGTTACTTTTAAGCACGCAGCGATCGAAGTTGTCGAGCAGTCGTCAGAGAACGAAGAATGCCGAAAGTGATCTGAGCGGTGCAACGCGATCAAAAAATTCTTACAACACTAAAATCCAAAAATCAATCATGAAACTGTTCAACATTTTCAAACAGGTGATGGCGGGATTTATTCGGGCGATGCTCAATCGCTGGTGGGTTGAGATTACCACGGCTGATCCCCAGTGCACTTACTATTTTGGCCCGTTTAACAGCGCATTAGAAGCTAGGAAAGCGTATCCCGGCTATGTCGAAGATCTCGAAGGCGAAGGGGCACAGGGGATCGCTGTTACCATCAAGCTTTGCAGACCTGAAATTTTGACGATCTGCGCGTCGGGCGTTGAGTTTTGAGATAGACGCTGGGCAGGAGACGTTAGACTTTTTAGAAGAATCAGCATCAAAAATTCCTGGTTCGCTATCTCGCGTCTCATGTCCCTGGTCTTCGGTCTTCCCAATGGCAAAGTCACGCAAGCTTGAAGAAACTCTGGCACTTTTGACGGCTGTGCGGACTGATCCAACGTCGGAGGAAGCGATCGCTACACTGCATCAAGTTCTCAAGAGTAAGTTTGCGATCGCCGTTTCTCAAGCCGCCAAAATTATTGGTGACGCTGAACTGTATGATCTCATGCCAGCTTTGGGCGAAGCCTTCGATCGGTTGATGGTCAATCCTGCTGAAACGGATCAAGGCTGTCAGGCAAAATTTCGGATTGCGAAGGCGCTCTATCAACTCAACTACAGCAATGAAGACCTGTTTTTGCGGGGCATTCGGCATGTCCAGATGGAGGCAGTCTGGAAAGACAAGCAAGATACCGCAGCGAGTTTGAGGGGAGTCTGCGCGCTGGGATTGGTGAGAATGAACTATCCCCACGTTTGGAGCGAACTCGCTGACCTCCTGGCCGATCCAGAGACAGATGCACGAGTCGCCGCTGCACGAGCCATCACCTACACCAACGACGATCGAGGCGTTCCGCTGTTGCGATTGAGAGTCCAGGTTGGGGATCAGCCACCCGTGATTTCTGAGTGTCTGTTGGGGCTGCTGACGTTGGCACCGGGGCGATCGCTTTCTCTCGTGACTCGCCAACTTTACGCCCGCAAATCATCTCCTCTGCGCGAAGACACCGAGATTGCAGAAGTGGCCGCGATGGCTCTGGGTGAGAGTCGCCTACCCGAAGCCTTTCCCATTCTTCAAACCTGGTGGCACCAAGTCAAAGATGCAGAACTCAGACAAACCGGACTGCTGGCGATCGCGATGCTTCGACAAGACGAGCCGTTAGACTTTTTGCTGTCGCTGGTTACGAGCAGACGGATTCAGGACGCTAAGGACGCGATCGCCGCTCTGAGCCTTTATCGCCAAGATCAAGACTTGTGGCAGCGAGTGAATGAGGCAATCAATCAACGAGAAGATGCCAGCTTGCTAAATCATCGGGAATTTTAGACCTTGTGATTTTTTAGTTTCTAGAATTCACGATGTTGAGGGCGACGGCCTCCGCGACTTTGATCCCGTCGATGCCCGCCGAGAGAATGCCTCCTGCGTATCCGGCTCCTTCTCCAGCGGGATAGAGTCCTTGAGTGTTGAGGCTCTGATAATCTTCTTTGCGCTTGATGCGAATGGGTGAAGAGGTGCGAGTTTCGACTCCAGTCAAGACGGCATCGTGCATAGCAAATCCAGCGATCTGTTTGTCAAAAGCAGGGAGAGCTTCGCGGATGGCAGCGATCGCATACTCTGGCAAACTCTGACTCAAATCGCCCAAATGTACACCTGGCGCATAAGATGGCTTGACGCTTCCCAAGGACTGAGAGGGACGATCGGCGATAAAGTCCCCGACCAACTGCCCTGGCGCTTCGTAGGTGCCTCCACCCAACTCAAACGCTCGTGATTCCAAGCGACGCTGAAAGTCAATGCCTGCGAGCGGATGACCGGGATAATCGTCGGGGGTGATGCCGACCACGATCCCACTGTTGGCGTTGCGCTCATTGCGAGAATATTGGCTCATGCCGTTGGTGACGACTCGCCCCGGTTCGGACGTGGCAGCCACAACCAATCCACCCGGACACATGCAGAAACTATAGACCGATCGCCCGTTTTGACAGTGGTGAACCAGTTTATAATCTGCCGCGCCCAGAAGTTTGTGACCTGCTTTTTCGCCAAAGCGGCACTGATCAATCAACGTTTGGGGATGCTCGACTCGAAAGCCGATCGAGAAGGGTTTGGATTCGATATAAACGCCGCGATCGAAGAGCATCTGAAAGGTATCTCTGGCACTGTGTCCCACTGCGAGAACGACATGATCGCTGCGGAGATATTCCCCATTTGCCAACGTCACGCCTCTCACCTGTCCGGCTTGAATGTCGATCGACTCCACCCGACTTTGAAAGCGAATTTCGCCACCGAGAGACTCGATCGTCGCCCGCATTTTTTCGACAATGCCCACCAGCTTGAAGGTGCCAATGTGCGGTTTGTTAATGTAGAGAATTTCTGGAGAAGCGCCCGCATTGACAAGTTCGTTTAAGACCTTGCGCCCGTAGTGTTGAGAGTCTCGCACCTGGCTGTAGAGTTTGCCATCTGAAAATGTGCCCGCGCCGCCTTCGCCAAACTGCGCGTTGGACTCTGGATTAAAGTCTTCTCTCTTTTTCCAAAAGCCAAAGGTGTCGGCGGTGCGTTCTTTTACCGATTTGCCGCGTTCTAACACGATCGGGCGAAATCCCATTCTCGACAGCATCAGAGCCGCAAATATGCCACAGGGGCCGCTGCCAATGACGATCGGGCGTAACGTCAAATCGCTGGGTGCTTGAGCAACAGAACGATAGCTAATATCGGGAGTGACCATCACATGAGGGTCTTTTTTGAAGCGTTGAAGCAGGCGCTGCTCTTGAGGCGTTTCCACATCCAAAATGTAAACCAGAGCGATCACGTCTTTCTTTCGAGCGTCGTAGCTGCGTTTGAAGATCGAATAGCGGATCAGGTCTTTGGGACTGATTTGTAGCTTTTTGAGAATGGCTGTCTTGATCTCATCGTCAGCGTGATCAAGGGGAAGCTTGATTTCGGTTAGCCGTAACATACTCAGAAATTTCTGGACCGATCTTAGTCATAGCGCAAACTGTGACGCTGTGGGGAGATGGGGTGGAGAATGGTGGAGTTGGGGGGTTGGTACTTCGTCAAGGAACGCGAGTTTATTAACCTGAGATTCTCTAAATAGGCTTGGTCAGTTGATTTTGGCCTCGTTTCAATGGGTTGCAGCCCCCTAAATCCCCCAAAAATGGGGGACTTTGAAGCTCAAACCCGTTTTGAATTCCAGAATTTCTTTGATCTCAAAGTCCCCCAGCATGGGGGATTTAGGGGGCGAAGTAACTTAGCAATAAACGATCTTATTTAATTCACGATCCTAAGAGAGGGATGAAGGATAAACGATCGGGCGAGAAGAATAAACGATCGGGCGAGAAGAATAAACGATCGGGAATGAAGGATTAGCCGTTGGGCAAGAAGAATAAACGATCGGGAATGAACCATTAGCCGTTGGGCGAGAAGAATAAACGATCGGGAATGAAGAATAAACGATCGGGCGTGAAGGAATCGCTTCTAAATTCCTAGAGCGCTTGTTGATCGGTCTAAACTATCGAAGATCAAGCGTCTAAATTTGAGAGGTGAAATGGTGAAGATTGGCTTTTTAGGAATCGGGCTGATGGGGCTACCAATGGCACAGCGTTTGATCGATGCGGGGCACTCGCTCACGGTCTACAATCGTACCGCTTCTAAACTGGAATCTTTGACGGGAGCAGCCATCGCTCCTTCTCCCCAAGAGGCGATCGCCAACTCAGACTGTGTGATTCTCATGCTCACGGATGCTTCAGCGATTCAGACCACACTGCTTTCTGATGCTGCAAAGCTGACTAGAAAAACGGTGATTCAGATGGGGACGATCGCGCCTTTAGAAAGTCAAGCCATTCGAGATCAGGTGGTAGCTGCGGGCGGCGACTACTTAGAAGCCCCTGTGTTGGGCAGCATTCCCGAAGCGCAATCGGGTTCACTCATGATCATGGTGGGCGCAGAGCCACAACAGTTCGATCGCTGGCTACCCGTGCTGCAAGTTTTGGGATCAGATCCCGTTCTCTTAGGTTCAGTCGGATCGGCGGCGGCGGTAAAATTGTCGCTCAACCAGCTTATTGGATCTCTGACGAGTGCGTTTGCGGCCAGTTTGGGATTGGTGGCGGCTCAGGGCGTGGAGATCGAAGCTTTTATGAGAATTCTTAGACAGAGTGCGCTGTATGCCCCAACGTTTGATAAGAAATTACAGCGAATGCGCGATCGTGACTACTCCAAGCCCAACTTTCCGACCAAACATTTGCAAAAAGATATCAATCTATTTCTCACAGCCGCCCAGTCTGCAAAGCTCGAAGTCAGCAATGTCGAAGGCGTTCAGAAAGTTTTGGAGCGAGCGATCGCCTTGGGGTTATCCGATGCCGACTATTCAGCTTTGTTCTCCGCGATCGTTCCTGAGTAGAGAGAACGGCAACCCGCTAACATAAAGGTAGTCAGCTATTTACAAGGTTTTGTCCTATGCCTCCCCGTTGGTCTCGTATTCCCGATCGCAAAGACGCTGATTATCGTCGCCTGGACGATCGCATGACCTTTGCAACTCATGTGCCGCTATTCACTGCCTGTAATTCGGGGTTGTGGTTTTTTAAGATCATTCAAAATCACGATTGGCCCTGGGCAGTTGGAGTAACGGGCGGTTGGGCGGCGATTTTGGTGGCTCATGCCATCTATGTGTTTGCGATCGCCGACTATGCTGAACCGTCTCCCGCTACACCCGCGCCCGCAACAGGCTTTAAGCCGAAAGAAAAAGTGACGAAATCAGCCAAAAAGTAGAGTTTTTGCAACTAGCCAGACGCTAAAAAGATCGGATACAAAACAACTCTAAACTGACTTTTTTTATGGCAACCCTAAGTACCTCTGAAGCGATCGAGAATCTAGCCGCCGAAATTGGTGAAAATGTCTACATCGATGTTGCTAAATGGCATCTCTATCTGTCAGACGCTCATCTCCACACCGTCTTGGCAGAAAAGCTCTATCCTCTGCTCTCCAGCGGCCCGATCCAGGAAGATCAGATTCTCAAAGTTCTGCAAAGCATTCCCATTAAATTAGGAGGCGGCAAGCGAGAAGTGCCCTTGAGCGATCTGGTGCCGATGCAGTGTCAGGTCAGTTTGATGGATTTGCTAGAAGAGTTTCAGCGCAATTTGTAGGCGGTTTCTTCAAAATAAAAACTCGATTTCTTCGCCTCGTCACTAACCGTTTCTGCCTCCTAACTCCCATTTATGGGAGACTTTAAGACATTTACGCAAAAAAGGGATAGAAGACGGTTAAATCTCTATCCCAAAACAAACACAAATCATCTCAACCAGAACTCTGAAAGCGGCTAGATCTCAACGTCTACCGCTAATTTTTTGCCTAACGCTAGAAGTTGGGGCGATCGTTCCCTTTCCTCAGTCGATCGCAGCCAGACATAATACAACTCTTGAGCTTGAGCCATTGTCAAATTGAATTGAAGCTTTTGCCCAAACTCAATCAACTGCTCAATACAGTGAATCTCCATCTCAGCCGTCTGGGGATCAATCGGATTCAACAAATTCCAGAGCGATCGCCGCACCAATCTTTCGAGGGTTTGTTTGACTTCGGGAAGATTTAGCTGACAGTGTAGATGGTTGGCTTCGGTGGCGATCGCATCCAATTCGGCAATTCGACTGGCGCTAAGTTCCAGGCTATCGGGATCGCTGTGGTCTTGTTCGAGCGATCGTAGAGCGACAAGTAAGCGATGACCCAAAGCAATCTCAGCCGCGACCTGCAATTCTTGTGGAACGGGCAATTCGTCCCGATGAAACGCCATCAAAACGCCGTAGTTATCGCGATAGACCTGTGTATAAAGCTGATCCAATCGGGTCAACGTTTCTTGACTCAAGAGGCGCATAATTCGATGGCGTTCTTCGGCAAATAAATTTTGCAGACTGTGAGACTGGTTGCCAAACATCTGATTCATCGCCAAAATGGTCTGCGCCGCACTCGCCTGCTTGAGAGAGCCAAACAGAGAATCCTTAAGTTGAGCGTAAGTCCTGCGGCCGGCAAAAGGCTGAATGCAACAGTGGAAATCCCAGCCGCCCAAATGCAGCACCGCAAAAGCCAAATGCTCCGTCTCGCGAGTAATTTCGGACGTGAGTTGAAGCTGTCCGACAGCGAGAGTGAGCGATCCCATGCGCTGAAGCTGGTAATCTAACTGGTGAGCGGCATAGCAGTAAACGCGCTGTTCTCTCGTAAAGGTCTGGAACAAAGAACTGATCGCGTAGTGGGCAGCGACTTGCTCAAAGTTAATCTGTGCCGAGATCACCAACTGCCGATAGACTTCTGCTCCATTTTTAAAGCAATCTACATTACTGGGAGCCAGCGCCAGCCGTTTCACAAAGCCTTTTTCAAGCTGCACGCCTGCCACATCTCCGGCCAGCTCTAGCGCTCTGGAAGCGTAACGAAGAATTTGCGTTCCTTCGGGGCGAGAAAGCTCCTCAAAAAACCAGCCGCAACTCGTGTACATCAGCATGGCGTGACGCTGCATTTCTAACAGTCGTAGCGCGTCGATGCGTTCGATCGCGCTGAGTTTGTGGCGCTGATGTTGAGCAAGAAATCGATTGACATTGGCAGGAGAGCGATCGCGCACCACCTGAATGTACTCATCCCTCGTCAACCAGACATCTTTAAAGAATTTCTTGCCCGTCTCTTCGTAGACTTTGACCAGTTGATCCCGCAGCCAGTCAAGAGAATCGCGCAAAGGTCGCCGCCATTTTTGGTGCCATCCGCCGCCACTCGCGCAGCCACAGTCGTCTTGCCAGCGATCGACTCCGTGGGCACAACTCCAGGCCGTGACGGGTTTGAGTTCGACTTCCCAGGTAGGCGTGTTGAGGCTGAGGTAGTGGGCAAAGTTAGTGACCGTCCAGCCTTTACGAGAAAATTCATGCTCGAAGGCGTAGGCCAGACATTTCTCAGTCCCGCCTTTGTGGTGTCCAAAGGTTTCGCCATCGGTTGCCGCCGCAATTAGCTGAGTCGGACGATGATCCCCGCGCACCGCCTGACCCAATCGCCCCGCCAGATTATGAGAACTGCTGAGAGCGGTATCAAATCCCATATCGCGAGAAATCGGCCCATCGTAAAAGAAGATGTCAATATAGCGGCGTTCTGACTCCTCACTCCTCTCTCCTCTCTCCTCACTGTTCAAGAAACATCGGTAAGGACGAGTCGTATCAATCTGACCACCGCCGACTTCGATCCAGTTGGGAGCGTCGATCGCCCGACAGCGTTGAGCCTGGAAGGGAGCCAAAATGATAAATTGAACGCCTTCGTCTACCAAAGCTTCAAGCGTGGGATAGTCTACGGCAGTTTCAGCGAGCCACATACCTTCGGGATCACGACCAAAGTGCGATCGAAAGTCGGCTTTCCCCCAGCGAATCTGAGTGCGTTTGTCGCGATCGTTAGCCAGAGGCAAGATCATGTGATTGTAAGCTTGAGCGATCGCGTTACCGTGTCCATTCAGTCGCGCACAGCTTTTGCGATCGGCTTCGAGAATTCGTTGGTAGACTTCGACATCGTGACGCTCGATCCAACTCATCAACGTCGGGCCAATGTTGAAGCTCAAATATTCGTAGTTGTTGACGATCCCCACCAGTTCGCCCTGGTCGTTGAGAATGCGGGCAAAGGCGTTGGGGCGATAGCATTCGTGGTGGATTCGCTCGTTCCAGTCGTGAAAGGGGGACGCACTGGGCTGACGCTCGATCGCATCCAAATAAGGATTTTCGCGGGGCGGCTGGTAAAAGTGCCCATGAATCGTGACGTAAACACCGATCGCCGTTTTGAGGGGATGGTTTTCGTCTGGGGTGAGATCAAGACGCTGGGGATCGCCATTCTGCAAACTTGCTGCATTCGTTGCGGGGGCACACAAATCGAGTGAGGCATCAAAAATCGAAGTCATAGAGAAAGTTTTTGGGGTTAGGGAGATGGGGTAAAGCCTGCTGTAGAGGCAGAATCAAACAAATTGCCTCTAGCTAACGTAATTCATTTGTACTATACAGCAAGACTTTAATCGCGGGCGATTCGCAAGCTTCGTCAAAAACACGATCGCCGCAGCCAGGGTAGAAGACCAAAGGATCAGCTTAAAACAGCTTTGAAATTGGATAAAAACTTAACGGGAAACCGATTTTCAGAGTTTGAATCAGTTTCAATCAAACGGAACTATAGCGAAACCCTTCTCACAGACAAATCTGACTCAGCGCTTAGAATTTGGGGGATCAGGTCAGTCTTAAGCGTTACATTCTCAAGCGCTACAGATTTTTGAAAAGGCAGAGCGATCGATAGTCAGGCGTTTCACTCGGCCTTTCAAAAGGAATCGGAACCTGCAACATAACTGATTGAACCGCAAAGCAGAAGTCAACTTAAGGATGGCTTAAGAGTTTTGTACAAGACTTTACGATCGCTTCAGACCTCGAAAGGATTTGTAACTCAAATTGTTGCTCAAATTGTTTGGCTCAAATTGGTGCCTCAAACCGACGACTCAAATCAAAAGAAGCAACTTCCTACAAAGCGTTGCGATCGACTAGGTATTCTAGATCCCGACGAACTCCCTTCACCGATTGAGAAGTTTTAATGTCAGTCAAAAATCTAATTTTTATTTTCCTGCTGCTGTTTGTGCCTGTGTCGATCGCGGCTCACTTTCTGCATTGGGGATCGCTGGTCGTCTTTGTCACGGCAGGTTTGGCGATTCTACCTCTGGCCGCCTGGATGGGCACCGCCACCGAAGAAATTGCCGTAGTCGTAGGAGCCACCCTGGGCGGACTGCTCAATGCCACCTTTGGCAACGCAACGGAATTGATCATTGCCTTGGTTGCCCTTAACGCGGGACTGATCGATGTCGTCAAAGCCAGTCTCACGGGATCAATTATTGGTAACTTGCTGCTCGTGATGGGGCTATCGATGCTGCTGGGAGGACTGCGCCACAAAGAACAGGAATTTCAGCCGATCGTCGCGCGGGTCAATGCATCTTCGATGAATCTGGCTGTGATTGCGCTATTGCTGCCGACAGCGGTCAACTACACCTCAACGGGGATCAGTGACCTGACGATTCAGAAACTCTCCGTTTCGGTTGCCTTTGTGCTGATTGCTGTTTACTGTTTGACACTGCTGTTTTCTATGAAAACCCACACCTATCTCTATGATGCCGGGGTCGCAGAACAGGAAGTTGTCGAAATCGCCTCCGCCAACCTGACCGGAGAAACGGATCGCCACACCGTCAATCTCTGGCTTTGGGTGGGAGTTTTATTAGCCTGCACGCTGCTGGTGGCGATCGAGTCCGAACTTCTGGTCGATAGCCTAGAAGAAGCCACCTCTAAATTAGGATTGACTGCCCTATTTACGGGCGTGATTTTGCTGCCGATTATTGGCAACGCTGCGGAACATGCAACAGCGGTCACAGTAGCCATGAAAGACAAAATGGATCTCTCCGTCTCAGTCGCCGTCGGGTCGAGTCTGCAAATTGCCTTGTTTGTAGCTCCGCTTCTAGTGATCGTGGGCTGGATTTTGGGAAAGCCAATGGATTTAAACTTCAACCCATTTGAATTAGTCGCTGTTGCGGTGGCAGTTTTGATCACCAATTCGATTAGCTCTGATGGGCGATCGAACTGGCTCGAAGGTACTTTGTTACTTGCTGCCTACGTAGTGCTGGGATTAGCCTTCTACTTTCATCCAGTCGATTAATTAAACAAGCTGAGAAGCGAGGGAGAAATTAGCTCATTTATAAGTTGATTACTTAGAAACTCCCTCATCTCAGCCCAAAAGCGGATTGCAAATCATTACAGCCCTGCAACAATCTAACTGTCAGAAACAAGTAAGAATTTAATAAAAATTTACTAATTCAATAGAGATTGCTGAATTTGGATTAAATTCATTAAAAAACAGAAATTGATTAACTGTTTAGCCTCTCCAGAAGGAAGTAAAACGCTAACTAAAACGATTTGCTACTCACTGTAATCAATCAGTAATCAATTAATTTCTCACGCTTAATTCCATTTGAGAGGCAAGTTCTAAAACTGTTTTCAGGCAATTGATCTGAACACAATTTTTCCTGTCAAAGAGCAATTTTTTGTATTGGGCAATGACATGGATGAACAAAGAAATACAGACGATCGCACCCTAATCGTCAGACATTTAGAGCAAATAGAACAGCGTGAAGCTGAGTTGTATAAAGCCGTCAGTGAGGACTCTGTTGGACAATCTAGCCTACTTGGTTACTTGGCGGCGCTCTCGACTGCCCTTGAAGAACTGAGGGCCGCTGAAGGGGTTCTCTATCAACAAAATGAGCACCTCAACCACGTCCGGGAGACGCTAGAAACTGAGTATCACCGCTATCAAGACTTATTTGAATTTGCTCCCGATGCTTATTTAATTACTGATATCTACGGCAAGATTCAAGAAGCAAACCAGGCTGCATCAGAGCTTTTTAGCCTAAACTCAAAGTGCTTGGTGGGCAAGGTTTTAGAAAGTTTTGTGCGTGGAGATTATCAGCAAGCTTTTCGATCGTTGCTACTACAATTACAGACGGTCGATCGCATTCAAGAATGGGAAATCAAGCTAATCACTAACAACCAAATTTCTTTTGATGCAGCGCTGACGATATCAGTCGTTAAAGATTGTCAAAATTGCCCGATCGCGCTTCGTTGGCTAGCGCGTAACATCACGGCTCGCAAACAAATGGAGCAGCAACTTCAACAAATGCAGCTTCAAAATCTGGAATTGGTTGAAGCCGATCGCTTAAAATCACAATTCATCGCTACGATGTCTCACGAATTACGCACTCCGATGAATGCGATTCTGGGATTTTCAAACCTTCTGCTGCGCCAATTTCACCATCGATTTGAGCCACAGCACTTGAGGATGATCGAGCGAATTTTTCAAAACGGTCAACATTTACTGACGCTGATTGAGGACATTTTAGACTTTTCAAAACTACGATCGCGACAATTAGAACTTCACCTAGAATCATTTGATTTATGTGAGCTTGTGACAACTCTAGTCGAAGACCTGAAACTGCAAAAAAATCAGAAAAATATTCAAATACAAGTCCATTTGCCTCAAGAATTAGAGATTGTTAACGATCGCAAGCGAGTTCGACAAATTCTTGCCAATCTGCTTTCAAATGCGATTAAGTTCACAGACCAGGGATGGGTCACGATCGAAGTGGAAGTGTGGCGAGATGATCGAGTGGCGATCGCCGTTCGAGACACCGGAATTGGCATCGCTGACCAAGATCTCAAGTCAATCTTTCAAGAATTTCGACAAATCAACCAGACTGCGACCCGCTGCCAGGGCGGAACAGGATTGGGGTTAGCCATCACCAAAGCACTAACGGATCTAATGGAGGGAGAAATTTCCGTTGCGAGCCAACTGAGGCAGGGATCGACTTTTTTGGTTGAGCTTCCTCGCTATTTGACCGATCTACCCGCCCAAACCAGAAAGGCTAGAGAGTTGAACTAAACTAGAATTGGCAGCTTGGGGAGCGGAAGTGCTGGATACCGAAGCGAAAATTTTGCACCGCATTCACATTAAACTCAGTTGTTCTCAATGATGCCGCTCTTTGCTCTAAAGGTAGAGAACGATCGCTCCGCCTCTCTATCGCGTTGTAGATTCGGTTTGTCTTGGTGATGTCTTAAAGTATCGCCATAGAACGATAGGCAAAGGAGCGATCAGATGCCCGATTTGGGAGAGCAAGCCCTCAACAAGGTTGCAGAAATAGGAATTTCTAGCCAACTAGATGAAGTCGAAAAATTGGATGTAGAAATTGAAACCGATCCGCTAAAGCTAGTTTCAGGAGCGGTTGATTCAGTTTCCATCAAAGCAGAAGGGATGGTCATGCAGCAAGACCTCCGGATCGAAGAAATGCAGGTGAATACTGGAAGCGTTTCGATCAATCCGTTGAGTGCTGCTTTTGGCAAGATTGAGTTAAACCGTCCGACCGAAGCGGAAGCTTATGTTGTTTTGACAGAAGCAGATATTAATCGTGCTTTTCAATCCGATTTTATTGGTGAGAAAATGCAAAATTTGGATGTTCATGTCAATGGTCAAGTCGCGACAGTAGACACCCAAAAAGTTGAATTTGGTCTACCTGGAGAAGGCAAAATCGCCCTGAGTACTGATGTGATTTTACAGGACACCCAAGAGAGAAAGCGAGTTGCTTTTACGGCAGTTCCTAGAGTCAGTCCAGATGGTCAGCAAGTCCTATTAGAAGATCTGCACTATACAGAAGGACAAGACCTTCCTCCTGAGTTGACAAACGCGCTTTTAGAACAAGCTAAGAGTCTACTAGATCTCCAAAACTTTGAGCTAGAAGGCATGGCTTTGAAACTTAAAAAATTGGACGCTCAACCAGGAAAGTTAACCCTGGAAAGCGAAGCCCATGTAGAGCAATTTTCTGCCTCGTGATCAACTTATCAAGAGAATTTTCTCAAAGCCGATAGCAACTATTTAACCTCACTTTCTCACCCCACAGGAGACCCTTATGACACGCGCAAGAACCCCTAGCATTCCTCCCATTATTGAGGCGGATGAGGCAGAATATCGAGATAGCGGTGTCCCCAGTACCGTTGCGATCGCTGGCCATCCTCTTCACCCTTTGTTAGTCACGTTTCCGATCGCTTTTCTCACGGGCGCTCTGGGCACTGATGTTGGCTACTGGCTCACCAGTGATTCTTTTTGGGCAAGAGCTTCTTTTTGGCTAATCGGAGCCGGGATCGTTTCAGGATTGGTGGCTGCGGCGACTGGAATGAGCGACTTTGTGAAAATCGATCGCGTTCGTGAACACAGTGCAGGCTGGGCCCACATGACCGGAAACGTGGCGGCTCTGGTAATTTCAGCAGCAAGCTTTTGGTTGAGGTGGGGCAACCAAACTGGGGCAATTTTGCCCACTGGATTGATCCTCTCGCTGATTGTAGCGACGCTGATTGCAATTACAGGATGGTACGGTGCAGAACTAATTTATCGTCACAAGGTTGCGGTTATTGGTTATGGGCCAAAGCATCGTCCGTAGGAGTCTACTTCTCGATTGTTAGAGGCTCAATTCTCCTGCTTTTGGAGTACTCAATTATTCACTCATTTGAAGGAGGCGATCGTGCCTCTTTTTTTTTATATTTGTACTCATGAAATTTGAGATGTAACTGTTATGAACAAGGACTCAAAGCCTGCTGATAATCAATCTGGGATCAACCAACCGATGACTCCCCAAGAGGTCGATCCAGAGCAAAAACGAGCACACAGAGAAGAGTTGGATAAAGAATATTTGGCGAGCAATCCTGGCGATCGCATTGACGAATCGAAATCGCTCGAAGAAAAGGCTCAACAGGTGGCTGTAGATGCTCCTGATATCACGGGTGATCACATTGTGGTTCCGACCTACTTTGTTTTTGAAACGCCAGAGGGTGAGAAGAAGCCACTACACCATGTCAAAGATGCCGAAGAGATTTCGGACATGATTCGTATGGCAAGATTGAACGAAGATGGAGAACAAGTTTGGCGTTAGATCTCTCTACCTTGTTGCTAATTTTTGGTGATTAGCAGGTAGAAAGAGAAGGAGAACTTGAGCAGATGTGAGTATTTTGTTCTCCTAAAAGCCGAATAAATAAACCTGCGATACAACTCCCCAATATTATCCCAAGAAGCTTATTTTTTGGGATTTTTGTTTGTCTGATCTCATCTAAATTTGAGTCAATTCTTTCGCTTCACCGTCTAGATTCTTTGTCCTCTACAAAATGACAAACTTTAGGACAAAATCGGCTCAAACTCTTCCCTTTAGCGGGGATATAGGAGAAGTTTTGGGTTAACAATTAGCGAAGCGTTTGATCAAATTCGCGCTAATTCAACTTCATCAAACCCATAACAAACCAAACAATTTAGTAGGAGAAATCTCATGTCTCAAACCGCAGAAACACAACAGCCTGCTCAACATCAAGATCAACGTCCCGGAAAAGAGTCTGAAATGCAACCCTTGCCCCGTAGCCAGGGGTTTCACTACAAAGGAAGTGAAAAGTTACTCAACAAAGTGGCTCTGATCACGGGGGGCGACAGCGGCATTGGTCGTGCGGTGGCCGTTCTCTACGCGAAAGAAGGCGCAGATGTCGCGATCGCCTATCTCAACGAAGACGATGATGCTCAAGAGACCGCAAAAATGGTCGAAAAAGAAGGACGACGCTGCCTATTATTACCTGGAGATTTGGGTGACGAGCAAACTTGTAAACAGGCAGTTCAAAAGACGATCGCTGAATTTGGGCACCTGGAGATTCTGGTTAACAATGCCGCCGAGCAGCACCCTCAAGAAAGCATTGAAAACATCACCGCCGAGCAGTTAGAACGCACCTTTCGCACTAATATTTTTGCGATGTTCTTTTTAACCAAAGCGGCTTTGCCTCACCTTCAATCAGGTAGCGTTATTATCAACACGACTTCTGTTACCGCCTATCAAGGTAATCAACAACTGCTCGATTATTCGTCCACAAAAGGAGCGATCGTAGCTTTTACACGTTCCCTGTCTCAGTCACTTGTGAAGAAGGGAATTCGAGTAAATGGGGTTGCGCCGGGGCCGATTTGGACTCCATTAATTCCTTCGACTTTTCCAGAAGAGAAGGTGGAGAAGTTTGGTCAACAGGTGCCGATGCAGCGAGCAGGTCAGCCAGAAGAAGTAGCTCCTTGCTATGTGTTTCTTGCCTCTGACGATTCTTCGTACATGTCGGGTCAAATCTTGCACCCCAATGGTGGCGAAATTGTAAACGGATAGAGTGATGAAAAGCTGACAGTTATTTCGCTGAAACGCTAGAGATTTATAAGAACGATCGGGGCTGGTCTTGTTTGCCGTCCCGATTCGTTTTTTTAGATACAAAATCTCGCAATTGATCTCTCAAAATAGGTAAATTTTGTTTTTGATCTGTAGCTGATGATGGAGCAAAGAACTCTTGAAGTCGCCTCAGTTGATAGAGTGACCGCCCTGGCTATTTCGCAATGATGAATGTACGCTGAAGGGAATAACAAATTCCAAAAGAAACGCATCCACTTCAAAGAATAGTCAAAATATACTTCACCATGTTTCAGACAATCCGATTTGAAAATGACTTTTTTGATCTAAAAACACCTTTAATTCGTCGCAAACACTCTGCCTTTGAAATCGAAGATTTGCCGGGTTTGTGGCGCATTCACTGGCAGCTAGGTGACACAACAGTTTTGTCAACTTTTTATACTCGAATCGATCAAGCCTGTCTATTGTGGGGGCTAATCTCAGCCATCATTTTCATCACCGCACAGTTTGCCGCGATCGACTGGGGCACTCAAGCCATTCTCTGGTCAGGACTGACGCTCATCGGCACTGCAATCATGGTCAAACTTGCCCGCCGCTGGACAACGATCGAGCCGTTAAATCAAGTCATTGCCGCCTGGGTCATCTTGATGCTTGGAGGTTTGGTACTAACTAACCTGAGCGTTTTTCTCGGTTGGGGACAGGTCTTGGCGCAACTCTGCACGCTCTGGCTAGGACTCAATGCACTCGGCTACCTGTATACAGGGCTAAAGATGCGATCGCGGGCCTTTTTCCTCGTAGCGCTCGTACATCTTCTAGGAATTGCCGCTCTACCCTACGTTGGGGGCTGGCAATTTTTGACCACTGGCATTCTCATCGGGTTTAGTTCGCTGCTGTTGGCTGAGTTGCAGTGGGATTCAAGCGGCGTTTGTGCAAATCATCGTTTGGGCGATTAGAAACACTTAAATCTGCGGGATTTCCTCTTGCTTAAATCTTTCTAAAGTTGGATACTTGAATTACAAACGGTAGCTTAAACTACAGAAATCTCGGAACCCCAGCCCAGTGTTATCCTATGCGACCCTCTCACCGCAGCGCCAGTTATCAATTCCACGCCCCTACGCTGGAAGTCAGAGAAAGCGAACTGATTAGCCCTTTTGTGGTTGGTGGTTGGCAGTGTCACACCGCACTGGGTGCAAACCTCCCCACCAATTTTCAGCCAGCCGACAGCATCAAGGGTTTGGCTACTAACAAGTCTGGTCGTGAGTCCTGTTCTGAGTCCCGAAAGGTACGAACCGTCGATCGTCCTCTTCACATCTTGCAAGAAGTCGGGCACATCCACAACGCCAACATTCAGCGTAGTCTCACCCATCGGATACAGATGGCCAAACAGCGCGGCGACCAGCAACTTCTAGATGCCCTGGCGTCAGAATTTAGAGCGATCGCGCCATTCTAACCAGTTTTTTAAGGTTGTCTAAACAGTTTTTCTAAGTTTGTAGGTGAAGGTTATGGGTGGTGCGAAGTTAACAGCTTGGTGCCACCTTTTTATATGAACAGCAATGTTGTGTGAACAGCAAAAAGTAACCATTAAGAATGGAGTAAGAAATGTTAAAGCTAAGGATCGTAAATTAAATAAGATCGTTTATCGCCAAGTTACTTCGCCCCCTAAATCCCCCATGCTGGGGGACTTTGAGATCAAAAAAATTCTGAAATTCAAAACGGGTTTGAGCTTCAAAGTCTCCCAAATTTAGGGGATTTAGGGGCTGCAACCCATTCAAACGAAGCCAAAATCAACTGACCAAGCTTATCTAGAGAATCTCAGGTTAATAGACTCACGTTCCTAAGAGTCTAGTGAATAACTTTCATCCCTCATCCCTATCCCCTAGGTCTAGAACTCCCCGCCAAAGGCTGAGTCACAACCTGATTTAACCCAACTGACTCCAGCAGTTTCTTCCAATTGTCCATTACCTTAGAATCTCTAGAATTAGTGCGCCGCTGATTGACCAAAACGGTTAGTGCTTCGTGCCAAATGCCTGCTTCTGCATAAATTTTGGAATATTGTTCAGGTCTTGATACCTTCAACGCCTGAGATAAGGCTGGCTCTAGCTTTGTGCGTTCGACCCAACCTTCAGACCGCAACCCATTATCAGGCGCATCAGGACTACAAGCGATCGTCAGATACCAGTGATACTGTTTGCCCACTTCGAGCGCGGGAGCAGTTGCGGGGAGCGTAAATTCGACAATTCCGGCCGCAGGCAAGAGTAGCGTTGCTTCGTAAACAATCTTCGTGTCGTTGTCTGACAGCAAGAGAAATTGAGCCGTCTGAATAGTTGTCTTGGGCACAGACCAGAAAAAAGTAGGGCGTGGCGCAATCGTCAAACTCAGATTTCCGGGGGGCATCAGTGCCGTTAAAGGCCGGCCGCCCGGAAGACAAGATCCGCGAGTGGCTCCCCCGGCCGTCGTTTTGGGTGCACCCCGTTTGGTAGGCTTGAAGGCTTGACTGATCAACGTCGGTTTGGCATCCGTCAGCTTAAGGGATTGAGCCGTCGCAGACGAGCTAGAGAAAAGAGCAAATCCAAGTGAGAGAGGAACGATCGCAGCACTGAGAAGAATCTTCATAGTCATGGGTAGGTAAAAAATTTCGCTTTGATGAGATGAAGGGGGCGATTCGTTTTAAGATCATTGATACAGCAAGGGTGCCCCCAAACCCTCACAGACCCTCAACTTCAGAGCTAATGACTTCAAGTAAACCTAATAAAAGCTGAATGGTAAGCAAGGCGAATTTGATGAAGGTTTTTCGCTTCGGTGTTTACATCTTCTGCCCTCCAAACTGCCAATTCTGAGGGACTTTAGAGCAAGATTTCCCTCACCCCTCCTCGCGCAGCGGATTACCCCAAAGGGGGAACAAACCATCGAAGTTCTCCCTCCTCCCTCCTCCATCCTCCATCCTCTACCCTACGGTGTACACACAAGTCCATGCTCACTTCGTTCTAGTCGGCTTCAGCCCCCTAAATCCCCCAAATTTGGGGGACTTTAAGCAAAAAAAACTTCCAGAGTTTAGAACCCTGATCAACGTTCAAAGTCCCCCAAATTTGGGGGATTTAGGGGGCGAAGGATTACGGCAAGT
>NZ_JBJPHS010000075.1:0-33219 GCF_052939495.1 Phormidesmis sp. 146-12
GCCTGGGGGGTTCAACTCCCAAGTTGAGGGAGGCAAAAATGTTGGTAATGACAAGCAAAAATGGGGGACTTTGAGCCGTCGTCCTGGCTTTGAACTTTGGAACTTTCTCTGGGTCAAAGTCCCCCAGCATGGGGGATTTAGCGATTATCTTGAATGTCAAGCCGGAAGCGCAACTTTTTCAGGGCTGGCTTCTTCAGCAGGAGGCTGCCAAGCCTTGCCCTGTTTCACGATTGCATTAAGAATGGTCAGCAACTTGTGCATACAAGCGACTAAAGCCACTTTCTTTAACTTGCCACGATCGAGAAGGCGATTATAAAACGCTTTCAACACCGGATTGTAACGAACGGCAACCAAAGCTGACAGGTACAACCCCTGCCTGACGGGCGCACGACCGCCAAAGATCCGCCGCTTGCCCTTCATCTGACCACTGTCATAGTTCAGGGGGGCCACTCCGACTAAGGTGGCGATCTGCTTGTGCGTCAACTGTCCCAACTCTGGCAAACTTGCCAGTAACGTGGCACTCATCACCGACCCCACGCCGGGAACGCTCACCCACCGCTTTTGAGTGTGCTGCCACCGCTCACACTGATTGATCTGCTCTGTGCTCGTACTGTCGAGTTCCTTGACCTGCTCTTGCAACCAGTCGATAGGCTGCTCGACGTTGGCTTGGGCTTTGCCGCGCAGCAAAGCCGCCCGATTGCGCTCCGAGGTCAACATCTCGACCAACTGCCGACGGCGCGTCACCAGATCGTTCAACTGCTCTTGGGCTTCACTTGCCAGGGGGCGCACCGGAGGCTGCATCGCTTCCCCAAACCACGCCAGCACTTTGGCATCCACCTGGTCGGTTTTTGCCAGTTGATGGGCGGCTTTGGCAAAGTTGCGTCCTTGCCGGGCGTTGATCACCGACACGGCATAGCCCTGCTGGGTTAGCCAAACGACCGCTTGTCGCTCATCGCCGCCCGTCGATTCCAGCACCACCCGCTTCACCTGTTCAGGGGCGGGCAGATCTTGGCTCAATGCCTCTAATCCCAAGTCGCTGTTCGCCACCTTCAGGCTTTGTCCACAGGGGCGAAGATGAACGTCCAGTGTCCGTTTACTGACATCAATGCCAATGTACAAATTCTCTAGTGTCATGAGTTGTTCCCAATATTGGGTGTCCTTGGGGGGTCTCAGACCTGACCTCTACCTTGCGTCATTCGGGATACTTCCGCTCCCGGCCGATGATTCGAGGTTCTTCTGAGCAATCAAGCATGGGGCGACCCTAGCTAAATCCCGATTTCGTGAATCTTAGGGGGGTCGGTCTGCCACTCTCTTAAGATACAAGGGGGCTGAAGCTAAATTAAACGAAGCGAAACCGCGAGAATTACAGGTTGGTTAATTCACGATCCTTAGAATCCTGAATTAAATAAACTTAGCGAATTAATTTGCCGCTCTTCCTACTGCGAAGGCAGAATTCGTGCTTGTAGGCGTGGTTTTAACCGCCAGCTTTTTTAACTCTCGATCGTTCGGTGAAGGTGTGCTGTGATTCTCTCCTATCAAGGACTTTCGTAAAATTGGGCGATCGCTGCTGTAGTTACTTACCGTATCGTCACGTCTGGTTTTTGGTTATGAGAAATGCACCTTTGTGGATTGCGATCGCCGTCGCCTGTGCGGCCGTTGTGGGGGCAAGTATTGCGGCAATCGTTCGTCTAAATCCCCCCCCTCAAACTCCGGTGGCTCAGTCCACGCCCTCACCAAAACCTTCTGCACCTGCACCCACGCCCTCGACTCCGCCCACTCCTGAGCCAAAATTAGAGGACTTTCCGCGTCAAAAAGTTGTTCTCAGTGATGAAACTGATGATGATCCTGAGTTTGCAGCATTTCGTCAACGGTTGCAGAAAGCTGTCCAAAAGCGAGATGTTCGATTTGTGTCGGCGCTGATTCCTGCTAGGGGCGTTTCGATGGGATTTGGTGTCCCCCAATCGCTAGAAAGTCTGAAGCTGAGTGACCCCAAGGCAAGACTGTGGGGCATTTTGGAAAAATCGCTGTCGTCTGGGTGCGGCAAAAGGAACGTTCGATCGGCAGAGACGCTAGATGGTTGGATCTGTCCGACGGTGCAGGATGCCTTTGCAAAGCAGTTTCCACCGCCACGCGAGTCGAAGGGCATTGAATACTCGCTCTCTAAAGTGATTGTGGTGGGCGATCGTGTCAATGTCCGTTCAAGACCCAGCCTCAACAGTCCGGTGATTGCGGTACTGTCAAATGAAGTAGTGGACTTCGATCGTCCAATATTTGAAAATGGACAGGAGGAGCAGATTGAGGCCTACAGCCCGATCGAGGGCTGGACTCCAATTATTTTGCCCAATGACAAAAAGGGTTATGTGTTCAATCGCTATGCGTTTCACCCGTTGGAGTATCGCGTAGTCTTGAGGAAAGCAGAAGGTCAGTGGCAGATTGTGGCTATTCCGGGTGGAGATTAGCCTGTTTGCATTTCGTTCGACAACACTGCTTGCCGCAGATTGCCTTGATGAGTTGCCAGGAGCCGATCGCTTGATTCTTTGTCCAGTCCTGTCCAGTGCATGAGGAGGGCTAGTTTTACAGATCGTCCACTTTGTTCGAGTAGGTAGCCTGCTTCTTCGCGGCTGAGATCGGTCAGGTCTTGCAGAATACGGAGGGCGCGATCGTGTAGCTTGCGATTGGTGACGGCGACATCGATCATGCGATTGCCATAAACCTTGCCCAATTTGACCATCGTGCCCGTCGAGAGGATATTTAAGACCAGTTTGGTGACGGTGCCCGCTTTGAGTCGAGTCGAGCCAGCCAATACTTCGGGCCCAACCAACAGGCGAATGTCGATATCTACTTCAGCGCTGACTTGATCAGCAGGCACACAGGCAATAAATATCGTCGTCGCCCCTCGCTGTCTGGCCGCTTGCAGTGCACCATGAACATAGGGAGTCGTGCCCCCAGCCGTAATGCCAACGACGACATCGAGTTGAGTAATGTGATGATGCGCGATCGCCGCCGCCCCGTCTTCTGACAAATCTTCCAATCCTTCAGAGCTTCGCAACAGCGCCCCTGCCCCCCCGGCAATAATTCCTTGTACGAGGTCGGGGGGAGTACAAAAGGTAGGCGGACATTCTGCGGCATCAAGAACTCCCAACCGTCCACTAGTGCCAGCCCCGATATAGAAAAGTCGTCCTCCCTGACGCAGCGCACGAGCCGTTTGATCGATCGCCTCTGCTATCTGAAGTTTGGACTGGGCAATGGCAGCGATCGTCTTTGCATCTTCCCGATTAAACAACTCCACCAATTCCACAGTCGAAAGCTGATCTAAATTCAAGCTTTCAAGATTCACCTGCTCTGTCAGCAAATGACCGCGTTCTGAGGGAGGAGAAAGGAGGGAGGAGGGAGGAATATTGGCATCTTCGGTTTGCGGTTCTCGATTCATCCTTCCGTCTTCCTGTGTGATTTCAAATTCTGTCTTAATTCCCAGATCAGGCAAGGTGTGAAGAGAATTCAGAACAAAACCTGAAGCTCTCCATCCCTCATCCCTCATCCCTCATCCCTTCCCTACAAAAGCCCTTCCAACTGTCGCCGGATGCGATCGAGTTCGCTGTTTGGCATCTCTGAATCTGGCGGAGGAGCTTCTTTGCCGTCGGGCTGCCAGTCGGTGTCTTCGCGGTTGGCTTCGGGGGGAGAGAGGAGGAGGCGATCGAATTCGTCTTGGGGCACAAAGCCTTTGGGAATGAGCTTGGATTCGTAATCGGCACCTGTGCAAAACTCTTCGATTTCGGCGCGATCGATTTGCTCAACGATCGGGGTGGGAAAGTCTTGAGCTTCGAGCAGCAGGGCATAGCGGGTCGCGTCGTCCTCTTCTTCAAACATCAGAACGACGTTGCGATGACCGATGCTGATGGTGTGAATTCCTGTATTTTCGTTGTCGGCAGTAAACAGGAGGACGAAAACGCGCATGATTCTACAGTAAAGTTTGGTTCATTTTTTAGGGTACTGCAATATCAGCCCTTGATTAAATCTGAATCTGAGGGTGCCTCGTTGCGGCGGCTCAAATAGTCAGGCAATTCACCAAACGTAATATTGAGAGTTTGACCTGCACAGGTTTTGTTCTCACAGCCGCGAGTTAATTCGCTGGGTTTACAGAATCTTTGTCCTTATTCTTCTTCATCCTCTTCAGGTGGGTCGTCTGGCTCGTTGGAGTCGAGCGATCGATTATTGGGGGGCAACGTTTCAAAGGGAGTCACACTAGCGTCGTTGACGGTGGAATTGGGGGGCGTGCTTTTGCCGCAGAGGTGGCTGAGATCTCGAATCTGACCGTCTTTTAGCTGTTCATAGCAAATTACATTCGGGAGAGCCAGTTGAGCCGTTAAAAATAGATCAATCATCGGAGTCCTCCAATTTCTAGCAGTGCTTTAGTCGAAATGCCTAAGCCCACGATCGCCATACACAAGGCCCCGATCGCTGGGAGACGATGGACAAATTTTAGGGAAACAGGCATGTCTTGAAATAAGTGTTTGGCGTAGACTAGCAGCAAGCCCAATCCGGTCAAAACGCCCGCCAATCCTAGACTAAATGCCAGCACCAGAATGAGTCCAAATGCAACTTTGCCGAGTGCGATCGCTCCTAATAACAATACTAACGCTGCTGGACAGGGCATCAATCCACCCGAAATTCCTAATGCTAAAAGGTTACTCCAGGTTACAGGTGAGTCAGTCGGTAGGTGATCAGGGTGCGAATGACCGTGAGTATGGTTGTGTGAATGACTGTGAATAGGCTTGTGTGAGTGGTCATGTGAATGTTTATGTGAATGATCGTGTGAATGATCGTGTGAATGATTGTGACCCAACAACGGCATCGACTTTTGGAAAAATCCTAACCGCTGGAAAAATAAACTAAATCCAATCGTAATCACTATTACACCTGATCCTAAACTCAGCCAGGGATAGAGTTGTTCAGGCAAAACATATTCAGCCGCAAATAGAGTGATTAATCCCAGCGCGAAGACTCCGATCGTATGAGTAATCGTCGTAATGAATGCTAAAAACAACGCATGTTGAGGAGTAGCCCGCGTACCGACTAAATACGCTCCGACGATAGTTTTGCCGTGACCAGGAGACAACGAGTGCATGGCTCCCCAAATGAAGGCACCCACAATCGCCACCCAGATGCCATTAGATGAAGTCCAGTTGACAGGTAGAGGAGACGATCGCTGATAGCTAGGGGTCAGGATAGCCTTCAAATCAGTGAGAGAATGAGAGCCTTCTGGACGAGCTAACAACGGGGTAGCATTGGCAGGAATTTCGCCTTGAGTAAACGACAGATTGACGACAGATTCTTGGAGCGGCGTTGTCAGCAAATCTTGGGGATAATTTTTGAGGGCATCGGTCAAAGAATTGCGGTAGCTAGAACTATCAAATATGTTCACATTGTTGGGATTGACTACGATTTCTCGCCAACCGATATGAGCGCGATCGTTGTTATCTTCAAATCTCAGTTGATGCGGATCTGATGATTCTAAGTCAGGAATGTTGCCCATCATTTCCCACTCCATTCGCAGCGTAGATAATCCGCCTGCACCGGGAGGCAAACTCACCGTTTTGCTTTTTAGCTGTAAGGGAACGGAGTGGCGATCGACTTCCAGGATCAAGTTGTTGGCATAGCGAGGCGCGATCTGTTCTAGATAAGCCTTAAGTTCTGTGTCAGAGGTAGATTTGTCGTGATTAGTGTCGGCAATTTGCAACGCCTGAAACGCTGGAATCTCCGCCATATCGACGACGGATTGAATGGTAACTTGATGAGGCGCGATCGACAGTTGAGAAAAGTGATTGATCGTAAAATTACCCAACGGATGAGCAGCCGCGACATCAGCAAATCCAAACAGTTCTACAAAGACTATTAACAGAAAAATGAATTGATAGAGAACCGAAAGTACGTTCATAACATTTCTGAAGTGGAAATAGAAAGTAAACACCAAATGGAATAGAAGATTTATCGATCGACAACACCCATTTGGGTCAACAGTTGATGAGCGATCGTAGCTTGTAGAGGATGAAAAACTGGATTAATGCTGAGTGCCCGTTGGAGAAAAGTAATTGCTTTGGCGTTCTCTCCAGCGTTGTGATAAATGACTCCAGCGTGATACAAAATTCGTGAATCTGGCGTGTCTAACCGTAATGCTTGATCGATCGCTGTTCTCGCCTCAGACAGTCGCCCTAATTTGCACAAACACCAGGCTAAAGCATCAAACGTGTAGATGTCCGATCGCGTCATGCGTTCCTGTTCGATCAAGTGCAGCGCTTTGTCTAGATGGCTTTCTCGATCTGCCCAAAACAAAACAAGTTGATGAGCGTAAGCTTTCTCAAACGGGTCGCCGCCTGATTTCACCAAAAAATCTACGAGATCATATTGCCGTTCAGCTGAGTCACGATCGCCCAAATATGCAAACAAATCTCCCAACGCAATTGCAGTATCCGGTAAAGGCATTTGAGACTGCGATCGCTGCCAAAAATTCACTGCCTGACTCCAATCTTTTGCCGTCAGACGGGCCCGCGCTTTTGCTGACAATGCTAAGGGATATTCTGGAAACGCTTGCAGCGCTTGGTCAATTGCTTGTTCTCCCGCTGTCCAATTTCCTGCATTGAGTAGTTCGAGTCCGAGATGAACCCGATACCAGGCAAGCCCTTCGCGATCGTGACGATTTGCTGTCTGAATTGCCCGACGCAGAAAAGCGATCGCATCGAATGACTTGCCCCGCAGCGAGTGTAAATAAGACAGTCGGGCATAAACCGGAGCGCTCGGATGGTTAGCAGTTAGCGTCTTAGCAGTGGACTGTGCAGCCGTATACGCTCCCAACTCGACCTGAGCATCTATGAGAGCCGTCTCAATTTGGGGATCATGGGGAAGCCGAGAAAGCAGTCTCTCAGCCAGATTTAGCCCTTCTCGAAAGCGATGTTCGGTGAGCAACAAACTGAGGTGCAGCTTCAGAGCATCCTCATTGTTGGCAGCAACCTTTAGGGACTGCTCCAACGCGGATTCAGCTTTGATCGTATTGCTAAAATCGCCTGTTTCTCGACTTTTGAGCAAGTAAGCAGCAGCTAACTGATTGTAACCATCCGCCTCATCGGGCAAGTATCGCACCAGCGTTTGGGCGACTTGTAACCGTCGATCGGCAAAGCTGGAAGAAGCAATCTCATAACTAGCCGCCAGCGTCGATCGGCCCTCCAATCCCAACACCAAAATCCCCACCAAAATCAACCCTTTCAACCCCTGCACAATCCTTTGCCAAGACATAGACCGTTCCCTGGTTGCTACTCGATCGCTGTTAAATCCGCCATCTCAGGAAGGTAGTTTTAACCCGCGAAGGCGGATTTTGTTCTCGTAACCGCGAATTACAGCCATTTTCATTTGCATTCACCACACCCCACACCCCACACCCGTGATGACAGGACTGTGGCTTACCCAATCAGTAACCGCTGTAATTCGCCAGGTTTATCTAATTCACAATTCTAAGTAGTCTTAGGCGGAGGATTACCCGAAAGCGGCGTTCCTAGATAGGGAAAGCGATCGAGAAATGGCACACTCGGACGATCAACCCCATCCCCCAAAGTATTGTTAGGCGCAACATTCGTCGCAGGCGTAAAAGGCGTTCCTCCAGCGACAGCCCGCAACTCAATATCTACCACATCATCAATCACACGCCGCCCATTCGGAAAGCCAGCCAGATCGCCGCCGAGCAGTCCCAGACGGTTTTGTTGACCTACGGGAGTCGGAGGAATGGCGGTATTCAGTCGCAACAGTTCGTGAGGCTTGCCATCGGACAAGAACGTCGTGAACTGAGGCGCACCCGGCACAGAATTAGCAGGAATCCCCGTCGCAAAAATCGCCACCAGATCATTGCGGGGTGCAGGCGGAATCGTGATGCCAAACACCGATCGCATCAGTTTCGGCAATTGAGGATCAACCACAAATTGAGCAAACTGAGCATCGTTTTCAGGCTCGCTGGCATTGAATTTGTCCTTTAGACCCAGAGGAATCACGACTTCATTCACCAAAGGACTACCCAGGCGAGATACTTGAATCGGTTTTGAGCAGTTGCCTGTAGAAGAAATCTTGGTCGCACAGCGGCTTGCGGTTGAATAGACACCAATCACTGCATTCGGATCAGTCGGATTGGTGGTCATTTTGCGATTGCGCGTCAGATCTTTAATCGGAACCTCGATCGCCAAGGTATTCACGCTAAACTTCCCGGTGGTATTTCTGCCGCCTGTGTCGCTAATTGACCGAAAATTCAACACATCAAACACACCGCCCAGATCAACATAGAACCCTTCCGATCGTTGTCCCGCAAAGACACGATAGCCATTGTTGAGCGTGTAGACTGCCTGAGAAGCTAGATTTTCATAGTTGGGTGTAGCTCGGCTGCCAATGTTGCTCGGTGGCACCAAAAGCCCTCTTCCTAACACTTTGCGCTGTTGTCCCATGCCCATAAAGCCGCGCCGAATCTCGGTCACTGTATAGCGTTGGCGCTGGTTAAAATCGGGGTCATCATTGGTACTAATTACACCGTCTTGATTCGGCGCAACCATGCCGAGAACACTATCTTTATTGACGAATTCTGTTTGAAATTTGAAGCGATAAGTAATGTCGTCACCGCCGTCTCCCCGATTGTTGACTTTAATGTCATAGAGAACATCATCCCCAAACGGATAGAACTGTGGCCCCCCTGAAATCGGCTCTAGGGGAATGTGATTCCAGAGCAGTGTAACGGTGTCTTCTCGCCCTGGTTCATAGCTGCGAAACGCATAAACATCTGTGTTGTCTGCTAACGGATCTCCTGCAATCAGCGGGGCTTCTCGATGGCTAGAGGCCAGTGTCGGTTGCTGAACAATCCCCCAACTTAAAGTCAGGCAGAGAAGTAGAGCGATCGACCATCTCAACCGGGTCATAGCGGTCTGTAAGGCTACCATTTTAGTAGTCTCCCAAGTGTGAATAGGTTTTGAGCAGTTCTATGCGCGTAGGTGTTGTCACCGGATGAACGTTCGCATTGAGAAAGCTGTCTATTTGGGATTACGTCCGGGTTTGTCGATCGGATCTCTCACGACATAAATTTGATGAACCCAAAGATTGCGTGGAATGCTGATGATGCGTTTCGTATGGCTCAATACATTACAGGAGACAGTTTTGTTTAATTCACGATCGTTAGCGCAAATTGGGGAAAAATTCTCACGTTTAAGTAGTCTTGCGAATTCAACCATCAGGTAGATGTAGAGCAACTAAAAGAATCTTCGCGACGGGCGCGGTCTTCCTCAAACTGACTTCTCAAACCTGAAAGAAGAATTCATCTACTCCTCAGTAAAGACGCACTTCTACGACTGCAAAATTAAGATAGGACAGACTAAATACAAAATTCATATCATCTATCATCGCGATCGTCTGAAAATTGCTCCAGCAGGAACCCAAATTATGAACACTTCATCTAATCGTCCGCTTGCTGTCGTGACAGGTGCCTCCAGTGGCATTGGTTATGAACTCGCAAAACAATTTGCCGAAAATGGATTTGATCTACTCATCACAGCGACTGACTCAAAGATTAACGAAATGGTTCAGACCTTTGAGCAACTTGGCGCTCAGGTCAAAACGGTGCAAGCTGACCTGGCCTCCTATGAGGGCGTTGAAGCCCTCTCCGATGCGATTAAAGCAACGGGGCCTGTGGACGCGATCGCCATCAATGCTGGAGTGGGAATCGGAGGTAAGTTTATAGAGACAGACTTGCAGAAAGAACTTAATTTAATCGAACTCAACGTGGTTTCTTCGGTGCATCTGACCAAACGAGTCGTAAAACCGATGGTCGAGCGAGGCAAAGGGCGGATTTTGTTTACATCGTCGATCGCGGCTCTGATGCCAGGCCCCTTTGAAGCGGTTTATGCAGCATCGAAGGCATTTTTGCGGTCTTTTTCAGAGGCGCTTCGCAACGAGTTAAAAGACACAGGTGTGACTGTAACGGCACTGTTGCCTGGGCCCACAGATACTAACTTTTTCAACCGCGCCGAGATGGATAATACTAGAGCAGCCGCCAGTAAGAAAGATGATCCGGCTCAGGTTGCCAAGCAAGGCTTTGAAGCGCTCATGTCAGGCAAAGACGAAGTAGTTGCAGGATCGATAATGAATAAGGTTCAGGCAGCGGTGGTTCAAGCTCTACCAGAGCCGGCCAAAGCTGCAATGCATCGTCAATTGACTGAGCCAGGATCGGCGGACTAAAGAGAAGGCAACACTGCAACAGAGCTGTCGTAGGGTGTGTCAAGTTACGCAAACCGCACTACCCTACGCAATCTTTGGGTTTATTAAATTACGGCCTTAACCATGAGCAGTAGAGAGCAAACTATGTCAAATTCAGAAATGCTTTATCGAGAACTCGGCAGTACTGGAGAGCAAGTCTCTGCGATCGGACTTGGCGGATGGCACCTCAGCTTGCCCCATGTAGAAGAATCACTTGCCATTCAGATTGTTCGGACTGCTATCGATCGCGGCATCACCTTTATGGACAACTGCTGGGACTATAACGATGGAGTCAGCGAGACTCGCATGGGTAAAGCACTCCGGGACGGCTATCGAGACAAAGTATTTCTGATGACCAAACTGGATGGTCGATCAAAGCAAGAAGCAACCAAACAGCTTGATGAATCTCTGCGTCGCCTGCAAGTTGACCACATCGATCTTGTGCAGCATCACGAAATTTTGCGCTTTGAAGACCCCCATCGCATTTTTGACCCAGAAGGTGCTCACGCTGCTATCTTGGAGGCTCAGCAGGCGGGTAAGGTGCGCTACAGTGGCTTTACTGGGCACAAAGACCCCTACATTCATCTCCACATGCTAGAAGTAGCAGACCAAAACGGCTTTAAGTTTGATGCAGTCCAGATGCCGCTCAATGTCATGGATGCTCACTACCGTAGTTTTGCAAAGCTCGTAGTTCCAGAACTTGTCAAGCGTAACGTTGGTATTTTGGGAATGAAAAGTATGGCAAACGGAATTTTGCTGCGATCGAAGACAGCTACTGCGATCGAATGCCTCCACTATGCGCTGAATCTGCCTACGTCAGTCGTGATTACAGGAATGGATAGTCTGGAGATTCTTGATCAAGCATTTAACGCCGTCCAGACCTTCCAACCGATGACAGATGAGCAGGTACAAGCATTGCTAGCAAAAACCGCAGAAGCTGGATCACGCGGGGAGTATGAACCGTTCAAAACCTCCTCTATTTTTGACGGGACGGCTCAACATCCACAATGGCTCGGCGACGAACCCCAACGCATTCAGCAATTGATGTCTGCCTGATTGTTAAGTCTATTAGCGCATATCAGTCTGTCGGTTTTCTAATAGAGACAACGCTCTACTTGAGGCGCAGAACTAACTCTGATACGAATCTAAAGAAAAAATATCAACGTCTCAATCCCTCGCCTCTAATGAACCAGAAGTGAGGGCTTTTTTGAGGCACAGATTAAGGCGGCTGAGTGATGCATTTGAGTAGAAAGTAGAGCAAACCGAAAGATAGGGGATTTGCAAACAAATAACGTCCCACCGCTTCGATTCTGACCCGCCCCTCGACTGAAAGTCGGAGCTAACAGAACGAAGTCCACTAAAGGGACTAAACAGCCCATGAGGAAGAGGTCTTCAGTCCTTTTCAAAGGACTTTGCCCGGTTAGCCCCGACTTTCAGTCCAGGGTGGGTGAGCAACGGAGCAGAGAGACTTTTTCGGGGACTTTATTAAAGCGCAACTCCCTAGGCTCGATCGACTTCTAAACTTAGTGCTTTCACGATTTCTTCTATGCTCGAACCCGCTTCTTCAAAAAAGTTGTGGTTTGCCCTTGACGCATTGCAGTACATTGTATTACTTTTGTAGTATAATGTGAAACATAAAGGAGTTAAGCTCTATGACATATCTTTTGAATTGTCCAAATTGAGCCTATTCAGTGCTAGATTCAATCAGTTCTTTAAGCCGTTTTCTGGCAGGTCTCCATGCAGCCTTCTCTGTTGACTTTAACCCAGTCAGCGACTCCCGAAACCGCGATCGCGCTTCAGCAAGCATTACGGAAGTGGGTGGTGAGAGAGGATGACTTTGGCACAGTGCAAACGGTGGCTGGCGTGGATGTGGGCTTTGAGGACGATGATTGTATTGCCTGTGCAGCGATCGCTGTGTTGCGGTTTCCTGATCTCCAGGTTAAAGAATCTGTAGTGATTCGTCGTCCGATGAGCTTTCCCTATGTTCCAGGATTGCTGGCATTTCGAGAAGTTCCGGGGGTAATGGAAGCCTTGGCAAGCCTGCAAACTTTACCGGATCTGTTGCTATGTGATGGTAATGGATATATTCATCCGCGTCGCTGTGGATTTGCTTGTCATTTGGGTGTTTTGAGTGGCTTACCTACAATTGGGGTCGCAAAAACGCCTTACCTGGGAGAACATGAACCACTAGCAGAACATCAAGGGGCGTGGCAACCAATTTATGACGCAGGTGAAGTGATTGGAGCCGTCGTTCGCACTCAACCCAACATTAAGCCTGTCTATGTTTCTATTGGACATCGAATTAGTCTAACTAGCGCGATCGACTCTGTATTACGCTGTGCGCCCAACTATCGTCTTCCTGAAACAACCCGTCAGGCAGATCAACTATCTAAAGGACACACGCCTCCAGTACAAGCTACTGAAACATAGGGGTTTGTTCAACAATCAACCTGCACAAATCATAGATGCTGTTCTACCATCGTGGAGGTCACCCTAACTTCAGGATTAACAATGACAATTTACTTTTATGTTGAACGAGAAAAGCCCTATGGGTGCTTCTCCAATTTCTCAGCGCATGGCTTTATGTTAGATGAATTGTATTGGGCAACCAGCGAACATCATTTTCAGGCTCAGAAGTTTGTCAATACTCCTTTTTTAGAAAAAGTACGTCAGACTAAAACTCCTAAAGATGCAGCTAACATGGGGCGCGATCGTGCGCTTCCGCTCCGGTCAGACTGGAACCAGGTAAAGGATGAGGTTATGCGAAAAGCAGTGCTGCAAAAGTTTAGAACCCATGCAGACATTCAAGAAATTTTGCTCAGCACAGGGGACGAAGGGCTAGTAGAAAATTCTCCGATCGACGACTACTGGGGCTGCGGCAAAGATGGAAGCGGTCAAAATAAGCTAGGACAGATTTTAGTTGAAGTGCGTGAGATTTTACGACAAACGCTGTAAGTCGGAGTTAGCTATGAGAGAAGTCAATGATGAGCCTAAACCAATGAACCTAGATCAATACGACCATTTTTTAGTGGTTGATTTGGAGGCAACCTGTTGCGATCGGGGAGCCATTCAGCGGCACGAGATGGAGATTATCGAAATTGGGGCCGCTATAGTCGAGTCACAATGTTTGGCGGTCGTGGATGAGTTTCAAACCTTTATCAAGCCCGTTCGCCACCCGATGTTGACGGAGTTTTGTCGATCGCTAACCTCGATTACTCAAGTGCAGGTTGATCAGGCTCCTGGATATGTGGAAGCAGCGACTCGACTTAAAAACTGGCTATCAAACTACTCAAATGCTGTCTTTGGTTCCTGGGGTGACTATGATTTCAACCAATTTCAACAAGACAGTCAGTTTCATAAGGCTTCCTTTCCGATCGCGTTTTCTCACGTCAACCTCAAGCAACAATTTACGCAGGTTCAAGGCTTACCTAAGCGATATGGAATGTCACAAGCATTACAACTAGCAGGCATTAAGCTAGAAGGAACTCACCATCGAGGCATCGACGACGCTAGAAACATTGCCAAACTACTGCCATTTATTTTAGACCGACAACGCCTCCATCCTTGCGCTTAAACCAAGAATCATTAGTCGTCATTAATCGCTAAGAACTAATCACCAAGAACCCACTACTTCAAGATTCTCATAATTAATTTAACGTCAGTTCGATAAACTTCTCCGCTTCCCGCTCTTTGAGATAATTCGCAAGAGGTTGCAGATCCGGGAACGCCTCCTAAATCCCCCACCAGCGAGGGACTTTGAAACGGAAATCTTGTCTAAAAGTCCCCCAGATTGGGGGGTTGGGGGGCAGAAGCTTGACAACAAAGCGAAAATCGGCGTTTCTGATTGAAAGGATGAATCTGTAGGGAAGTGTCAACTTTTCCGCCCCCTAAATCCCCCAAAATTGGGGGACTTTGAACATTTAGTTCCCCTTCGCATTAGGGCAATTCATCCCGTGGTTCAGCAATGCCCGAAAATCTTGCATTGAATTCACGTTAATTTAGGACTGCTGTAGGTTGACGATCGCTAATACATCCTACAAATAAACTAACCAATTGTTTAACGATCGCTATCACCATATCTCAAACAATGCTCTAGAAATCGGGCTGGTAGGGCTGGCTGTGCCCCAAAATGTAGATGAGTGTATGATGCATGAACTTGATAGCGCTGCCAACCTTCTGACTTGAGAGGAATGCTGGAGTGGTAGCCTCGAAGATCAAATAAAGGCTGCTCAGGCTCAGTCACAGTAGAGCGATGAAACTCATGACCCCATACTCGATCGCCCACTTGAACGATCGGACTATTTTGTAGCGCAGTGGCTTGTCGATATCCTAATGTCAGGCGCTTTCCCATTGTGGCAGTAGTGGGGAGAATGCCCGTCATAGGATGCGATCGTTCCTCAAAATCGACAATCTGCTCACACAAATACATGAGTCCGCCACACTCTGCATAGGTCGGCATCCCAGATCGAATGGCCGTTTGTACAGCATGACGCGCTGAATGGTTTTGGGTTAGCTCGGCGGCAAACACTTCAGGAAAGCCACCTCCGAAATACAATCCCTGTATGTTTTCTGGCAATTCTGAATCCTTTAAAGGACTCCACGCTACTAGCTCTGCACCTAACTGTTTTAGTAAGTCTAAATTGTCAGCGTAATAGAAACTGAAGGCAGCATCTTGAGCGATCGCGAGTCGAGGGGTGAGGCGTGAGGCGTGAGGCGTGAGGCGTGAGGCGTGAGGCGTGGATTTTAGTAACGGCAGCAAATTTGTCCAGTCAAAACAGGTTTCTCCTAGATGAGCTAGTCGATCGACCAGCGCATTCAAATCTGTGAGTTCTGCGGTGGGAATGAGACCCAGGTGGCGATCGGGAATCACAATGTCATCCTGACGACGAAGAACTCCTAAAATAGGGAGGTTGAGCGGTTTGAGCGCGTCGGTGAGCAATTCTAAATGGCGATCGCTGCCTACTCGATTTAAGACAACGCCCGCAAACTTTAGGCGCGGATCAAACGTCTGATACCCGTGGGCAATGGCAGCAATCGATCGCGACAAACTACTGCAATTTAGAATCAACAGAATGGGTAAATTTAACACTCTAGCAACATGAGCCGTACTGCCAAAATCATCCACGCCAGTCGCACCATCAAACAACCCCATTACGCCTTCAACGAGAGCATACTCAGCCTCTACAGTATGTTTCTCAAAGCAGTGTTGAACATAGGATTCAGAGGTCAAAACGGGGTCGAGATTGCGGCACGATCGACCCGTCACATCGCTGTGAAACATTGGATCAATATAATCGGGCCCGACTTTAAAGGATTGTACCTGTTGACTTCGCTGCCGCAGTGCTGCTAATAAAGCTAACGTGACGGTGGTTTTGCCGACTCCGCTGCGTTCTCCGGCGATGACGATGGACATGGTGGGGATGAGGGATGAGGGATGAAATATTAGTATGAGTGATCTTAAGCGAGTTTTGATTTTGGGGGGGACGGGGGATGCGGCGGAGTTGGCGGCGATCGCTTCACAGTTAGACAAGGTGGAGGTGATTAGTTCTCTAGCGGGGCGGACTCAACAGCCGATAGCGCCGATCGGGTCAGTGCGGGTTGGCGGATTTGGGGGCGAGGCGGGACTGCTGGCGTATTTACAGGAATATCAGGTGAATTATTTGATCGATGCGACTCATCCTTTTGCGGCTCAGATTTCCTGGAATGCGGCGGCGGCCGCGACGAGAGCAAACATTCCTCATCTGATGCTGGTGCGTCCTGCTTGGCAAAAGAAATCGGCTGATCTTTCTGAGACATCTGCTAAAGAAGATCGTTGGCTTGAAGTCGATCGCATTGAAGCGGCGGTGACTCTATTAGAAAAGCAAACAGGTCGAATATTTTTGACGATCGGTAGACAACAACTCGCCCCATTTGCCCGCTTGCAGCATCTTTGGTTTCTGATGCGATCGATTGATCCGCCTGATCCCACTTTGCCGCTTCCTCAAGGGAAAATGCTGTACGATCGCGGCCCTTTTACACTCGAACAAGAACGTAAGCTAATCATCGATTACAACATCAATCTGATTGTGAGTAAAAACAGTGGCGGGAATGCGACTTATGCAAAAGTAATTGCAGCGAGAGAAATGGGAATCCCAATGATCATGATCAATCGTCCTGCAATGCCATCTGTTACACAAGTCTCAACCGTAAATGAAGCCCTAAATTGGCTAAAAAATATATTGCAACGCGACATACAACTTTAATTCACGTCTCGCATTTGAACGGACTAATACCAAATCAACCAACAAATGATACTCATAAAAATCAGTTAATTAACCGATTTCTATCTCTCAAATTTGAAAAAACCTATCAGGGAAGCCGTTTCAAAGTCCCCCAAAATGGGGGATTTAGGGGGCGAGGATCTGTATCAGTAACTAGTGAATTTGGTATAAGGAGATCTTGAGGTCATCTGCGGGGCGTTTCCCCAATTTCTTAAGAGACGTGAATTCGATGAAGTTTTTTCGCTTCGTTGCTGGGTTATACCAAATTGATCTTTGAGTGCTACAGATCTTGGAGAGCAACCTAAATTCGCCACTTGTAGGGGACTTCAAGCCGAAGAAGTCTCGGATTCTCAAAGTCCCCAGAATGGGGGATTTAGGGGCAAGGATCTGTAGCAAGTAACCGTTGATTTGGTGTGAGAACGGGCTATTTCAAAATTCTCACAACTAATTTATGACTGCCCTATCAGCAATCCGCTATCCCAATGCTGAACTTGAGGTTCTACTCAAAAAGTTCACATTCTAAAGGGGGATGATCTCAATTAGCTTCGAAGATATGCTATCAACAATTTAGCAGAATAAAAATAATAGAACCTGCTGACTTGAGCAATAGACCTGCAAACTAGACATTGGAGAGTTGCGATCATGGATTGGGAAAAGGGGCGTAGAAGTACCAACGTTGAGGATCGGCGCGGTCGGGGCGTTTCGGCTCCTATTGTCGGTGGTGGTATCGGGACACTCCTTCTAGCATTGGTAGTAACGTTGTTAGGCGGCGATCCTAGCGTTCTATTTGATCAAGGCAATTCGTCTGGAGAGCGTCCTGTTGCGACTTCACCGCAGACTCGATCGCGCACTGGCAGCCCTCCAACCGATCAGATGTCTGACTTTGTATCGGTGGTTTTGGCGGATACCGAAGACACTTGGAGTGAGATTTTTAGACAAAATGGCGGCAGATATGTCGAGCCAACGTTGGTTCTGTATTCAGATGCTGTTGAGTCTGCTTGTGGGTTTGCGCGATCGGCAGTTGGCCCGTTTTATTGTCCCCGTGATCAAAAAGTCTACATTGATCTTAGTTTCTATCAAGACCTCAAGAGCAAATATCAGGCACCGGGAGACTTTGCCCAGGCTTATGTGATCGCTCACGAAGTCGGACATCATGTTCAAAATCTATTAGGCATTTCAGACAAAGTGCGATCTCTTCGAGATACCCGCAAGGGGTCGCTCCAAAGTCGGTCAAGTCAAGCAGAAGCCAATCAACTCTCGGTCAGACTAGAGCTACAAGCAGATTGTTTTGCCGGAGTTTGGGGAAATCGTGCCCAACGATCGCGACAAATTTTAGAGCAAGGTGATCTCGAAGAAGCGCTGACGGCCGCGAGTGCAATTGGAGACGATCGACTTCAAGAACGCGCCAAAGGCTATGTGGTTCCAGAATCTTTTACTCATGGCAGCGCGGCTCAACGAGTCCGATGGTTCAAAAAGGGCATTGAGACAGGCGATCCAGAACAGTGCAACACATTTGCTGGAACCAATCTCTAGACAGCATTCACGGCGGCAAACTAGAGACTCTATCCTCAAGCGCCATTCTCAACCATCCTCTTTTGCATCGGAAGTCTTGTCTAAGGCGTTGCTGATTGGAGGGATGACTCTGTGGGAAGTGTTAATCTCTTCGCCCCCTAAATCCCAAAAAATGGAGGACTTTGAACCTTGGGGTTCCCGCCGCTTTGGGGCACACCCCCTGATTCAGCAACGCTTTGTCTAAAAGTCCCTCAGATTGGGGGGTTGGGGGGCAGAAGCGCCAAACACCGAAGCGAAAAAACCTTGTCAAGCTGACATCAGAACAACTCTGACTGGAAAATGCCCGATCGATTTGGTAAATTAAGGGCGATCGACTTCCGATCATCCGCAATCTAGAGGGGCAAAAAACATGGCTGATGTACAGACCGTCGTCAGGAGCTTTGGCGAAATCTCTGAAAATGCAATTCTGTTAGAGCGTAATGTTACCGTTCCGATTTGTGAAGGATTCAACATTGCTCTATCGAGTTTCCAAGCGTTGTATTTGCAGTATCAAAAGCATCACTTTGTCGTGGAAGGGGCTGAATTTTATTCATTGCATCAGTTCTTTAATGAGAGTTATGAAGCGGCTCAAGGATACGTTCACAAAATTGGAGAACGGCTGAATGGATTGGGAGGAATCCCGGCCGCAAGCTTCACCAAATTGGCAGAACTCTGCTGCTTTGACCCCGAATCAGACGATCTCTACGACTCGCGAGCAATGGTCGAACATGACCTAGCAGCCGAACAAGCGATCATCACCATGCTGCGACGGCAAGCTTCTCAGGCAGAAAGTCTGGGCGATCGCGCCACTCGTTACCTCTATGAGCAAATTCTTTTAGAAACTGAAGATCGGGCCTTTCATCTGGCTCACTTCTTGGCTCACGATAGTCTGACGCTTGCCTACGTACAGCGCAACTAAATACCGCAACATAGCGCAACTAAACAGATAGGGACGTTGCTGAATAGCGAGTTGATCCGCATTCAGCAATTTCCTGACCATCGAGCCACTTTGACAAGATCTGGCCATCGATCGCCACAACTTCTATAATTGGCTTATCTTCGTTGTGTAGGTGCATTCTTGCCTTCCTCCTCGGCCTATTTGTTAGTTTCTCACGGCAGTCGCGATCCCCGTCCCCAGGCGGCAATGACTCAACTTGCGACCTTGATTCGGCAGAAGATTCAAGCTCCAGTTGAGACAGCAACTCTAGAATGTTCTCCTTTAGCGCTTCACGAACAGATTCAGCAGTTTGGTCAGACGCTAACGCCGCACAGTTCCATTCAAATCGTGCCTCTGTTTTTGCTGCCGGGGATGCATGTGATGGAAGACATTCCCAGTCAAGTCAAAATTGCTCAACGATCGCACCCAGGAACGATTGCCATTTCTCCTCATCTGGGTACTCATCCAGGTCTCAAGGATCTGCTCACCAGCCGTTTAGATTCTCAATCCGCCCACATTTTGTTATCTCATGGCAGTCGGCGATCGGGCGGCAACCAATCTGTTGAACCGTTGGCAAAGGCTCTCAATGCAGTCCCCGCTTACTGGCTCGTTGCCCCAAGTTTAGAAACTCGACTTCAGGAATTAGCCAGCCAGGGACACGCTAAGGTGACTATCTTGCCTTACTTTTTGTTTCCAGGCGGAATTACTGATGCGATCGCTCAAAGCGTTGAGCAGTTGTCTCTTCAGTTTTCCAATCTGCATCTGACGCTGACGGCTCCCCTCGAAGTTAGTGATACCCTGGTCAATCTTCTAGTCGATCTAATTTTGCAGCCTTGCCCTTAAACGCATATTCTGGGATAAAAGATTGAAACCTTTAGGTTAATTTAATATTTTCTTGAGAAATCGGTATTTGATGCTGCAAATTTCACAGAACTAGCTGTTTAAGCTGTCATCATGCCATTTCTTAAACAGTGCAACAAAAACGAAGACATTGGACATTAAACCGAGGACATTAGACCCTAGCTCAAGAATTTAAGGTTCTCCAACGTCTCCACCCAATCCGTTGCTGCTCAAAACGAACTGGTTCCATCCCCATTCCCTCGCAACTTGCCCGACTCCATGACCTCAAACATGATTGATTCTGTCTCAACTTCTCAACCTGCGTGCCTCGGTAAAGTGTATCTCGTTGGCGCAGGGCCGGGCGATCCAGGCTTATTGACGCTCAAAGGCAAGACCCTGCTAGAGTGTGCCGACGTGGTGGTTTTCGATGCGCTGGTGAGTGAGCCGATTTTGGCGATGATCAATCCACAAGCCGAGCAGATCAGCGCAGGAAAGCGTCGCGGTCGTCACTCAATGGTGCAGGATGAAATTACCCAGGTGTTGATTGAGAAGGCTCAGACGGCGGCGATCGTCGTGCGTCTCAAGGGCGGCGATCCGTTTGTGTTTGGGCGGGGTGGCGAAGAAATGATCGATCTGGTGCAGGCGGGCGTTCCCGTTGAGGTGATTCCCGGTGTGACTTCTGGAATTGCGGCCCCAGCCTATGCGGGCATTCCGCTTACCCATCGATCGTACAGTTCGTCAGTTACCTTTGTGACGGGACATGAAGAAGCTGGAAAGTACCGTCCCGCTGTCAATTGGCAAGCGATCGCCCACGGTTCAGAAACGATCATCATTTACATGGGCATTCACAATTTGCCTTATATTACCGCTCAACTTGATCAAGCCGGGCTGAGTTCACAAACGCCGATCGCCCTCGTCCGCTGGGGAACCCGTCCCGAACAACAAGAACTCATTGGCACGCTAGAAACGATCGTCGCTCAAGTCGAGGCCGCTCAATTTGGGGCACCTGCGATCGCCATCATTGGCAACGTCGTCAATCTACACGAACTTCTCTCAGGCTGTCGTCCCACTTTTGCCCTCTAATCGTCCTAATCGAACTTTGAATCAACTAAAGCTCCTGAGCGATCGGGGCTTCTTTTTTAGCATTGCCCAATCCGCTACAACGTTGAGTTTGAATGTCCAGAAGTCCCTTAGAATTGGCAACTTGGCAGGCAGAAGATCTAAACACCGAAGCAAAAGAACTTCATCCAATCAGCGTTTCTAAGCACTTAATCAGACGATCTAGAAGAGTTGTACGACAGGCACATAGATTTTGTTAAGACTACGCTGAAAATCACAACATTTGTTTATATTTATTAATAAGTTGTGTTAAGATTATTAATATAAATAAAATTTCTCTCCCTTCAATCATGGCAATTACCGCACTCCTTACCAAACTTCTCAAACCCAGTGTCACCTCTGGCATCTGGACTCAATCGACCTGGGCCATTCTCCGCCTCGTCGCGGGTGTCATGATGGTTCACAACGGCTTAGACAAACTGGGCGATATCCAAAGTTTTTCTCAGGCTTACGTCGAGGTGATCGGTCTGCCATTTCCGATCTTCTTTAGCTACGTAGCAGCCTTTACCGAATTGTTTGCTGCACCCTTATTGGCGATCGGGCTTCTTGCGCGTCCCGCAGCACTCGGATTGTTTAGCACGATGTGCGTCGCGATCTACCACCACATTCTTGTCGCGGGTCTCAATCTGCCTTACTTAGAGCTATCTGCCGTCTATGCAGCCTGCTTCTTGCTGTTTGCCGTCAATGGTGGCGGTCTGTTTTCGACCGATGCGCTGATTGTCAACTGGCTCGACACCACTGCTTTGTCGTCACAAGCCAAGCAGGTGATGGGTCTGGAGAAGGCTTTCCAGGCTGTCAGTTCTGAAAAGGAGTCTGTGACTATCAATCGATAGGCTGACCCGTCTCCCTCTAAACCTAGCTACAGTAATGCAAACAGGCCTTGGAATCAGTTCCGAGGCTTTTTTTATAACGAGTGAACCTCTTAACTAATGACAAAAAATCTAAGTGCCCTGGAAGAAATTTACACTAAAGAACAAAGCCTTGAGAATACGATCGAGAATAACTTTTATATGAAGTCATGACAGCCGCAATCATGCTAAAAGCAACCTTAATTCACACAAAAAGGAATGCTAAAATCTAAAAGTCGGACTATTCTTAACCACTCTACAATCAAATAAGCGCGAGATTAGCGGCACGATCGCTCACCGTCTGTTAAGATGCAAGACTGCGGTATTCGCTTTCAGTCTTCGTACCGTCTGTCTCAACTTACTACTTCAATCCGTCTGCCAAAGACTGGTGCTACGCATGGCGACAGACCGATACTATCCTGGAGCCTTATGTCTTTTTCTACGCTCGGTCTGTCCGATGAAATTGTCCGTGCGGTTAGCGATCGCGGCTACACTCAGCCGACCCCCATTCAACTCCAAGCCATTCCAGCGGTGCTTGCGGGGAGCGATCTTTTAGCAGGCGCACAAACCGGAACAGGCAAAACGGCGGGCTTCACTCTACCCGTCTTACACCGACTTTCTCACCAGGGCACTCGCAGCAATTCTCCAGGACGATCGCCCATTCGATCGCTGATTCTCACCCCGACTCGTGAGCTTGCGGCCCAGGTCGAAGAAAGCGTGCGGGACTATGGCAAATATCTCAACTTGACCTCATTGGTGGTGTTTGGCGGTGTCAACATTACCCCACAAATTCGACGATTGAGAAGTCGAGTCGATATTCTGGTCGCCACTCCAGGACGACTGCTCGATCACGTCCAGCAGGGAACAGTGGATCTGTCACAGGTTGAAATTTTGGTTTTGGATGAAGCCGATCGCATGTTAGACATGGGCTTTATTCGTGACATTCGCCGCATTCTCTCACTCTTGCCCAAACAGCGGCAAAATTTGCTTTTCTCAGCCACCTTTTCACCCGAAATCAAAGCGTTTGCGGCGACGCTGCTGACTCGTCCGGCGATGATTCAAGTTACTAACAATGAAGCGACTCCGGATGCCGTAACTCAGCGAATTTATCCCGTCGATCGCGAACGAAAGCGCGCCCTATTAGCGCATCTGATCAAACGCAATAACTGGTATCAGGTGTTGGTGTTTACTCGCACAAAACATGGTGCCGATCGTCTGGTCAAACAGTTAGCTCAAGACGACATCCAGGCAATGGCGATTCATGGCAACAAAAGTCAGGCCGCTCGGACTCGTGCCCTGGCCAAATTTAAAGAAGGCAGTTTGCAGGTGTTGGTAGCGACCGACATCGCAGCGCGGGGGTTGGATATCAGCGATTTGCCCCACGTCGTCAATTTTGAGTTGCCCAACGTGCCCGAAGACTACGTACATCGAATTGGTCGAACAGGTCGCGCTGGGGCCCTCGGTGAAGCCATTTCGCTCGTCTGCGTCGATGAACACAAACTATTGGTCGGCATTGAGAAACTCCTTCAGCGATCGCTTCCTCAAGAAGTCATTGCCACGTTTGAGCCTGATCCCCGCGTCCAGCCTGAGCCAATCCAAAACGGACAAAATCGAGGGCGATCCAGTCAATCGATTCCGTCTGGTAGAAAGGCGACTGGAAATGCTCACAACCGTCCCAAAGCGCCTTCTCGACGAGGCTAAACCAGACTGATTTGCTTATCTTTCAACTCTTTATTCAGGCTTACAAAATGTCAGATCATTTTACAGACGAACGGATTTCAGGCACGATCGTGAATGGGGCTGGGGGACGATTGCTGCTCGATTCAGAGGGCGAAGGCTTTCCGATTCACTTTGTCGATATTGACAGCATGAAACTTCAAGTGGGCGATCGCATCTCAGGCAGCCTGTTTGTCTACAATACTTTGACCGCTGGATTCAATGGCTATGTCTATCCTGGCTCGATCAAGCGATTGTAAACCGCTGCGGGAGACTTACGGTGAGACGGTTCGACACTGAGGAATCATATCGAATTGACCTTAACTTCGGGCAAAATTGGCCGGGTCTTGGTCGCGGCGGTGTTGAGTCGGGAGCGGATCACTCTGACGATCGCCCACCAATGCAGCCGTTTTCTCTAAAGCTTCGCGCAGGCGCTTGGCAGCATAGATCGACATGTCACGGGGCACATTGATGCGATCGCGCAAATAACGCAGCGCCAGATCAGACCCCGATGGCGGCATACAAACTTCACCCGTCATCAAATGAGTCAACGCACACCGCAGCGCCACCTCAATCAGAGCATCATCCGCAGGATTAACTCGAATAATATTGTCGCGATGCTGAATCACTCGCTGAAGTGCCTCCGTCCGAGAGGTTTTTGGCTCTGGATAAGTCACATCAGGCAAGCCATCCCACGGGCCACAATCTACTCGTGTCTGATTGAGTCGCGTCTGGGGTTGGTCATTTTCCCAGCAACCTCCCATTTGGGGCGGTAGGTCATGCACATGGGTATGAAAGTCGCTCTGAGTGCCCCGATAGGTGGGTCGGCCTTCCATTGCGTCAAACCAGCTTGACAAATGCGGGTTGTCTTCTCGCAGAGAGTAGCCTTTGTAGTAGTAAAGACTGGCATTCATCCGCTCGACATAGGGCGTAAAGATCACGTCAGCCGTACCAAACTCATCAAGAAAGTAAGGGCCGGAGGTACGATCGAGCGCTTCTTCGACCTGACCCACGACGCTGACAAACTGATCGCGACTGCGTTGTTCTTCTCGTGGCGACCCGACCCGACGGCAAAGCCAACCACACCACGCCCGAAACAGCAGTCTCTCTAACCCTCTCAGCGGCAAAACGTCAGGGTCTTTCATGCCTTTGTTTAACACGCCAAACACCTGTTCTAGTGCGATCAAAATGTCGTCGCTTTCGGTGATGATTCGGCCGTCTAGCTCGATCGCAGGCAGCATTCCCGATGGCACTTTGCGCTTATACCAGCTTTCTTTTTGGCCATAACAGAACATCGTCACCTTTTCGATGCGATAAGGAATCTGTTTTTCTTCGAGCCAGAGCCAGATTTTTTGGCAATAGGGACACCAGGCGTGATTGTCTCGGTAAAGGGTCACCCGCACATCAGATTCGGTTTGACCAAAAAGGCGAAGTCGAGCTTGGGCGTTGGTGTCACCGTTGACGCGATCGAGTTGCCAATCTGTGAGGGCGGCGAGTTGTGTCCAACTGAGGGGAGCGATCGTCATAGGAATGGGTAGCTTTGTTTTTTGTTAGCTCATCTACCATTCTGACGGGTTTTGTCCAAGGATTTTTTGATTTTAAGCTGCGGCAGTTCAGGGTTTGTGACATCTATCTGTGTTGAGTCGATCACAAATAGACTTCCTGCCCGATTAAGGTTAGCTTCGCAAGTGCCTTCGGCAACGCGGCTATCAGAACAAAGTCCCCCTCCGTGGACTAACGGTTAAAATCGCCTCTTTAGTGTGCGAAGGCACCCTTTGTTCTTGTAGCCCCGACTTTAGTCGGAGGGCATCTATGATTCGTGTTGTGGTTTTAAGTGGGGCAAGCTGGATCTAAAAGTTCGGTCGGTTCGATGTCTCAATTGTGGCACTGAACACGACCGGGACGAAAATGCAGCAAATATCAACAAAGTCGAGATAGGGCATTGCCACGACTCTATACGGACGCAGAGACAACGTAACTACTTCGGTAGCATCAGTCGGTGAAGCGTCAAGAATTACCGCTCCTTTAGGACAGTGAGCATATCAAAGATTGTCGATCGTCACCGCTTCAATGTGTTCTGCGGGATAAAACTTAAACACACGAGAGTAGAAGTAAAACTCTCCATCTAGCGCTCGTTTAATATTCTCGGCTTTGCGGAAACCGTGTTGTTCTCCTTCAAATAAGACGTAGGCAACTGGAATGCCTTTTTGACGCAGCGCATTCACCATCATTTCGGCTTGATTGGGCGGCACAATTTTGTCTTCGTCACCTTGAAAAAAGATCACGGGGCAAGCTAATCGATCGACGGCGCTAATGGGCGATCGCTGATCATACAAATCTTTCCGTTCTGGATATGGGCCGATCAAACTATCCAAATAGCGCGACTCAAACTTGTGAGTGTCTTCTGCCAACGCTTTCAGATCGCTCACCCCGTAGTAGCTGGCTCCCGCCTTAAACGTGTCCCGAAACGTCAGCGCACAAAGTGTCGTGTATCCGCCCGCACTGCCCCCCGCAATCACTAGACGATCGCCATCGACTTTGCCCTGTTCTGCCAGATACTTTGCTCCATTGGCACAATCATTCACATCGACGATGCCCCATTGACCGTTGAGACGCTGACGATACGATCGCCCATATCCCGTACTCCCGCCATAGTTAACATCGAGAACCGCAAATCCGCGACTTGTCCAGTATTGAATGCCCAGATTAAATGAAGCAGAGGTTGCAGCCGTCGGGCCGCCGTGACTCTTGACCAGCATCGGAGGACGTTCCCCATTCGGTGCGATAAAGTCCTGATTTTTGGGCGCATAGTAAAGAGCATGAGCCGTCAAACCGTTGTCTGTAGGAAACTCGATCGCCGCTGGCACCGAAAGATAACCCGCATTCATCGACAACTCGCTGGCTCGACGCAGTACGGTCAATGCTTGATTTGCCAGATTGAGATGAACGATCGCCCCCGGCGCAGTAGACGATCCGCCAATAAACGCCGCCTGACCTTCTGAGACCTGCAATCCCGTAATACTGGTGTAGGGAGTCGCGATTGGCTCCAGTTTGTGAGTCGTCAAATCCAAACGAGCGAGGTGACTCATGCCCTGTTGACTGTACGTGCAAATAATCTGTTGATCTGACGCAAACCCATAGGTAGCCATGCCAAACACCCACTGCGGCAAGCCAAACTCCGCCTCCATCGGACAGAGCGGTTGAATGTCATCAACTTGGTAGCGGTAGAGATTCCACCAGCCTGTACGATCGCTGACAAAATACAGCACGCCATCAGGTGACCACTCAGGCTGAAAAATGGATTCCTCCGTCCCGCCTGCAATCTGTTGAGGAGCCTCTAACGTGCCGTCTGCTCGCACTTGAGCCACCCACAACGCTGTGCCATCCCAGGGCATGTTCGGGTGATTCCAACTAATCCAGGCAAGCTGAGAACCATCGGGACTGAGCCGCGGCGAGGCGTAAAAATCTTGCCCACTGGTGAGAATGGTTTGTTCTGCTTCGAGAGTTTCTAAAGGAATGCTCACCAAGGTGTTGACAGCTTCGCGATCGGCGACTGTATGATCTTCTCGCACACAAATCAAACGGTTGCGAGCACGATCGAGAATTACATCTGCGTATCGCAAAGACAATGCAGGCGTTAATGGCGTTGCCTCACTACCCACAATCTGACGATAAAGCCTTTGGTCAGAAAAGTTAGAAAAATAAACCACCCCGTCGATCACTGTAAAGGCTGCGCCTCCATACTCATGCACACGAGTTCGAGCGTTGAAGGGCGGCGGCGTGACATCGGTGGCGGTCTCATCTAAGTGCTGAATGATCACATTTCTTCCGCCTTCGGTCGGGCGTGACTCACTCCAATAAATGGCCTCGCCATCGAGCTTTACCTGTCCCAGACCGATCGTTCCTGCAACAATCAAATCGGACGTGATCGGCGACTTCCAAGATCCATAGGGGGACGTTTGGGGGACAGTCATAAACTTCTCCTTAATGTTTTGTTATCTTCCAGACTCTATTTTACGGACTTAGCCACCCTTATCTAGGGATTATCTGGGGCATCCACATTTTAGAGAATTGCATTTGGTGATTTGTGTTAATCTTGAGGAGGGTATTAAATTCGGCTGGTCAGTTTGTTTTTGCTAACAGGCATCTCTCCGAATCTAACGTCTCTGCAATTTCTGGTTCTGGAGAATTTCTTCTAATGTCGATTTATGTTGGTAACCTTTCCTACGAGGTTACACAAGAAGACCTGACTGCTATCTTCGCGGAATACGGTACAGTCAAGCGGGTTCAGCTTCCTACCGATCGTGAAACAGGTCGGATGCGTGGCTTTGGTTTCGTCGAGATGGACACCGATGCCGAAGAGTCAGCGGCGATCGAAGCCCTTGACGGTGCCGAATGGATGGGTCGTGACCTGCGCGTCAACAAAGCCAAGCCCCGTGAAGACAACCGTGGCGGTGGTGGTAATCGAGGCGGCGGCCGTGGCAGCTTTTCGCAACGTTACTAAGCGAGTGCAGCCTTAAAGCTGAGTTCTAGACCTTGAACTTGAGGAGATTAAAATCCAATAGTCCAGGGTCTATCAGTTTTGGAAGGCGATCGTGATCAAATTGTGATCAAACAGTGTTTACCCTTGCCCCAGTTCACACAGCTGAGGCGAGGGTTATTTTTTTGGATTGTGCTATGAGAGTCAGGCTACAAGACGAAATTCTCTACATCCATCACGAAGATGTTCCGCCCTTCAAGAAAGGAGGATCTGTGGTGCGAAATAGCTATTTTTGGGCGCTGCGATCGATTGCCGCCCGATCAAACCGCGGCAAAGATTGGGAATACGAGTCTGAAGTTTGGTTTGCGCTACAAAGAATGCTGCTTTCGTTTATGGAGTCAGGCTATTTAGGACTTTCTGAAACGCAGTTAGAATTCCCGATCGACACCTCTGAGATTCCTGCGGTACTGCGATCGGTTTCAACCTGGCAGTCTGATGGGTAGTGGTCTGTCAAGATTATACTGAGGGATAAAGCCGCTTGAGTTTAATCCGAGCATCTTGAGTGGTGAAGCGCCAGTCCACTGCATGACCCTGAGCATTACGTGCCTGCTCCCAAGACGCAATCTCTTGGGTCAGAGTGAGTTTGTCTGGAATGCGCCGATCTAAACATTGACGCGATAGAACACTGAGTTCTATTTCTGCCATATCTAACCAACTGCCATGCTTGGGCGTGTAGTGGAACTCTAATTGGTTAAGAATCCGCCGAGCTTCTGGCGCGGGGAAGGCTTTGTAAAGAGATGCCGGGACATGCGTATTGAGATTATCCTGCACGACTCGAATTTTGACCGCATCGGGGAAGCAGTGATCCACGAGATATTTCATTTGCTGGGCATAATCAAGCTGAGTGCGCTGGTCGGTGACGTCGACATGTCGCCAGCCTATCAGAGGCGCGAAAAACATGAAGAGATTAGCCGTGCCGTTGCGTTCATACTGATAGTCATAGCGAGGAGGTTTTCCAGGCTCGACAGGTTGCGGAATCTGAGTTTCGCTGATTAATTGTTTGGAGCTTTCGTCGAAGCACACTAAAGGATAGCGAGGGTCTTCTCGGCTGGTGTAGAGCTGCAACACTTCCTCCATCTGACACACAAATTCAGCGTTGGCTTCCGGCGGAATCACCCAGCATTCTTTTAACCAAGGCTTAAGTTCATTTTTTTTAGCGTTTGGCGCCCGGTTTCATGAGAAATCTGTTCGACCTCGCCGACTTCCACCAGGCGATCTGCCAGGAGCCGCAACGTCCATCGAGCTTGTCCAGCAGGGGCTGAACTACAAGCGATGGCAATCAGATGCGCTTCTTGCTCCCCATCTAAACAACGACTGCGAGACCGATGCCGAGGGCGCGGCTTCAAGCACGCTTCTAGGCTTTCTTCCACAAATCGCTCTCTCACTCGCTCAATGGTGGACACGCTGATCTCAAGCGCATCTCGGATCGCTTCATCTTTCCAGCCGCCATTGGGTTGATTGATGTCTGCTTTGAGCAAGATCCGAGCATGGTTAACGGCAGCGACTGACGCTTTTCCAGTGGTGGTAAAGTGTTCTAGAAACTGCCGTTCTTCAGCTTTGAGGGAAACGATGTATTTCTTTTGAGGCATGATCATTTCAACCTAGGACTTCATCCCCTGATTATCCCTCAATCTAACTTTGACAGACCAGTAGTACCAAATTGATCTTTGAGTGCTACAGATCTTCTTGGAGAGCAACCTAAATTTGCCACTTGTGGGGGACTTCAAGCCAAAGCAGTCTCAGATTCTCAAAGTCCCCCAGACTGGGGGATTTAGGGGGCGAAGGATCTGTCGCATTCACAAATTGATTGAGTATGAGACTACAATTTCGAGACTAACTAGGAGACTAACCAGGATGATGGAAGCGATCATTTGCACTATACAAGCTGGTTACTAAATGCAAGCTGGTTACTAAATCTATGAGAATTTGATCTAGTTCTCTTGCTTCGATGTTTAGAGCTTCTGCCCCCAAGCTGCCAATTCTGGAGAACTTTAAGACCAAGCGCAAACTCTTTTTTAGGTTGCAGAGTAGCAATCTTTGCTTACCGTTTCTTTTCTAATCCCTTGAAGGCTTGTTTGGGAATGACTGCATGAATTCCTTTCACAATATCTACGACTTGCGACACCTCAAAATCAATGGCAGCGCTTGCGTACAGTAGTGCATCTGGCTTGGTTAATCCATATTGCTCATTCACGATACGCAGATATTCTCGCACCGATTTCTTCATCGCTTCATCAAGATCTTTGTCCAGTCCCATTGCATACCAGGCTTCTTTGGTTTCGCCCATTGGAGTAGACAACTTCATATCTTTGTGAACGACTAATTCAAAGGTGGGTGTAAGAGAACACTCGATCGCCGTCAGCGCAACTTCACCATTTCCTTGGGCACAATGCGGATCGCCCGAATAAAATAGAGCGCCAGGAACCTGGACAGGGATATAAAAGCTCGAACCTCGTCCCAGGTATTTCACATCTACATTGCCCCCATACACGCCCGGAGGAACTGAATTTACTGCGTCAGCCGGATTCGCCGGAACGACTCCCATAAGTCCCATAAAAGGCTTGAGAGGAATGTTCATCACCGGAAGCTGGTTGCTGGGTTGAAAGATCCCGATTTCTCGTTTGGCATCGATCGGAATCACCTTAGTATAAATCGGGGCACTATTCTCAGGATATTCTCCGGGCAGCGCACCCCGGTTGTGACGACTAGAAATCACGCCATAGGGAGAACGGTACTCAATGGCGATCGTTTTGACCTCTAACACATCTCCAGGCTGCGCCCCTTCTACAAAAATAGGGCCAGTGATCACATGCGGCCCAGGGCCAGTTTTCTTCACCGATGCTTTGGTTCTCAGTTGGTCAGGGAGAACTTGATTTTTAGAAATTCCCCCTTGAGCTAGAAACTCAACCGTGTCGCCCTGATCCGCTAAAATTGCCTCGTGAGAGATGGTTTGCAGAATGACACGATCGCCCGACTTTACACTTAGAATTGGCTTGCTGTTGGGTTTAAAGAGTTCTCCCCAGATCAGGTTTTCAGGCGTTGAGAGAACTTGATGGGTCTTGCCGATGGCGGCGATCGCAGGTAATCCAATGACTGTTACCCATACAAAAACAACTCCCAAACCTAGCCCAATCATGCCCCACCAGCGTTGTAAGCTCTTTTGTCTTAAACGTTCCGTCAGAATATGGTTCACTAAAGTCCTCACAGGTGCTTGAATGCTTTAAACCATCTAAGCAATCTTGAAAAAAAACTGTGAGATTTCTTACCTTTTGCTCACCTATTCCCTTTCGTTATCGTTTGGTCAAATGTCGCTACTATTAAAGTCAAGCATTGGGATTAAGCTTAGAAAAACTTTGAAATTCACTTCTGACGAACGTTTTAGCGATTTCGATCACTGTTTCTCAATCAGTCTTATGAAGGTTCAAACTACAGGTTGGTTGACAATCATTCTTTTACTCTTGGCTCTTAGCGGTTGCGCTGAAAACACAGAACTCATTCCACAAACTCGCTGTAATCGTGCAGTCGCGATCGCAACTCAAACCTGGGAAGTAGACTACTACATCAGCAAAACCAGTGGTGATATGAACACCCAGCGCACTCACGCATTTCAAAGCAATACAATCACTAACCTCAACGGAGAAAAACCTGCGAATGCGGCCACTGGCCCAGACGACAATGGAATCTGGTGGGCTGCTCTGCCTCCCCGCCCGACTGCCGACGAAGTGGATCAACATCGAGAAACTCAAGAACGCAATGACCCGCCGATGTTGCAGCGATCGGTCGATTACCAATTGCGCTGTGAGACAGGAATGCTGTTGACGGATGCTCAAACCTATCGAGAAGCCGCTAGAGCGATTCGTTTGAGACAATCAGTGAGCGTAACCCACCTCTGGAATCGTGTAATGAAAGTCAAAAATGAAAGTCAAAGCACCTGAGACAAAAACTTAGCGATCGCTTTAGTCGGCTAAACAGACAACTGGCGCTACCTGGAAGCAAAACTGTATTAGCTTGTTGAAGTAGAAAGCTGCTGGAGATGCGAGGATTAATGCTCAGTGGATTGGTGCTCAGTAGACAATCTTCAATATGTGGGAATAATAGCCACCAAAGGAGCTGATGTGCCTACTCGATCGGGTCAAATGGTCGATCTGATTGAGTGTCCTATCCGTGACTTAAAATTAGACCTTTAAAGACATTGAAAGCTTGGCTGAGTAAAGCTTTCAATTAGTTGAGTAAAGGCTAGTTTCAAATTATGTTGAGTAGACTTATAACGGAGGTTTGTCCACGTCCTTGGTTGTCATCAACAGCATTGTATCGATCGTAGGAACCGTTGTGGGAGTGCTATTTGCTGGCGGAAGCATCATCAGCATCGCTAATATGACGAACATGACACTTGCATGGCGTGGGTGGCTTGTAAGATTTGCCCTACTGGTTCCTATTGCATTTGTGGTATCAGGGGTTGGGGTGTGGCTGGCGAATGCTCAAGGGGCTAATCAGGTTGCTGTTGGCTTAGTTGCATTGCCGTGGCTCTATGCTGCTGGTTTTGTCTTTCTCATGGTTGCGTCTTTCGAGAAGTGACATTTTAAATAGCAATATCTTGAACTATGGCAGCTTTAAATCAGTTGTAAGAATCTACAAATGGTGTTAGTTATTAGTTCTTAGCCTCACAATTTATCACTAACCACTTATCACCAACCACTTATCACAGAATCCTCACAACTCAAATAGAATTAGTAGATTGCAAATTGAGATTACTTTATTGATTGCCGAATTTCGATCCCCCTAAATCTCCCTTCAAAGGGGACTTTGCATCAAAAAGGCTAACTTTGCATCCGGTTTCCTCCCTTTTGAGAGCTACCGTGCACACACAACTCACAAATCGCTTCGTTTCAGTCGGCTTCAGCCCCCTAAATTCTCCACCAGTGAGAGACTTTGAACCCCTGAGAAGTTTCTTTGCATTCTAGAAGCACTCTCTTTCTCAAGGTTCCCCAGGATGGGGCTTTAGGGGGCGAAGCATCTCGGCGATGACACTAAACAGATGACATTACCGGGTGAATGCGTAGAGCAAGCGTCTTTCAAGCGGGGGGGCGCATCTATTGGTTGTGGGTAATAGTCAGGCGAAAGGGGGTGGTCAGCGAA